>NZ_JBHXQO010000022.1:0-43048 GCF_042717135.1 Streptomyces sp. NPDC058620 | reverse complement strand
TTTTTTAAACCACCCCCCCCGGGGGGCGCCCCCCAAAAACCCCCCCCCCCCCCCCGGGGCGGGCCCGCGCCCCCCCCCGCGGGGGGGGCCCCCCGGGTGGGGGGGCCCCCCCCTCTCGTACGACCGCAGGGACTCAGCCGGCCAGGCAGGACGGTCCGAGCAGGACCTTCAGGTCGCCGAAGAGCGCGGGGTCCGGCTTCACCCGGTGCCGGTCGAGCCGGAGCACGGTGGTCTTCCGGGGGCCCTGGAGCCTGATCCGCACCTCGGTGTCGCCGCGGTGACTGCTGAGGACCTCGCCGAGGCGGCTGACCATCGGCGGGGTGATCTTGACCGTGGGGATGGTCAGCACGACCGGTGCGTTGGTCCCGGCCGACGAGACGTCGGGGACCTGCATCTCCATGGCGACCAGACGCGGCACGTCCTCGCGCTTGTCGAGGCGCCCCTTGACGAAGACGACGGTGTCCTCCACCAGCTGGGTGGAGACCAACTGGTACGTGGCGGGGAAGAACATGCACTCGATGGAGCCCGCGAGGTCCTCGACGGTGGCGATCGCCCAGGCGTTGCCCTGCTTCGTCATCTTGCGCTGGAGGCCGGAGATGATGCCGCCGATGGTGACGATCGCGCCGTCCGCGTGTTCACCGCCGGTGAGCTGCGAGATCGCGGCATCCGACTTGTCGGACAGCACGTGCTCGATACCGAAGAGCGGGTGGTCGGAGACGTACAGGCCGAGCATTTCGCGTTCCTGCGCGAGCAGGTACGACTTCTCCCACTCGATGTCGGAGAACTCCACGTCGAGCCCGAAGCCGGGCTCGTCGCTCTCCTCCTCGCCCATGCCGCCGAAGAGGTCGAACTGCCCCTCGGCCTCCTTGCGCTTGACCTGGACCACGTTGTCGATCATCGGCTCGTGGTGGGCGACGAGGCCCTTGCGGGTGTGGCCCATCTCGTCGAACGCGCCGGCCTTGATGAGCGACTCGACGGTGCGCTTGTTGCAGACGATCGCCTCGACCTTGTCGAGGAAGTCGGGGAAGGAGCTGTACTTCCCCTTCGCCTTGCGGGTCTTGATGATCGAGTCCACGACGTTCTGGCCGACGTTGCGGATGGCGGTCAGGCCGAAGAGGATCACGTCGTCGCCCTGGGCGGCGAAGTTGGACACGGACTCGTTGACGTTGGGCGGCAGCACCTTGATGCCCATGCGCCGGCACTCGTTGAGATAGACCGCCGACTTGTCCTTGTCGTCCTTCACGGACGTGAGGAGCCCCGCCATGTACTCGGCCGGGTAGTTCGCCTTGAGGTACGCCGTCCAGTAGGTGACCAGGCCGTACGCCGAGGAGTGCGCCTTGTTGAACGCGTATCCGGCGAAGGGCACCAGGACGTCCCACAGCGACTTGATCGCCGCGTCGGAGAAGCCCTTCTCCTTGGCGCCCGCCTCGAAGAGGACGAAGTTCTTCGCCAGCTCCTCGGGCTTCTTCTTGCCCATCACGCGGCGCAGGATGTCGGCTTCGCCGAGTGAGTACCCGGCGACGATCTGGGCGGCCTTCTGCACCTGCTCCTGATAGACGATCAGGCCGTAGGTGAGGCCGAGGACCTCCTTGAGAGGCTCCTCCAGCTCCGGGTGGATCGGGGTGATCTCCTGGCGGGCGTTCTTCCGCTCGGCGTAGTTCGTGTGCGAGTTCATTCCCATCGGACCCGGCCGGTACAGGGCCGAGACCGCGGAGATGTCCTCGAAGTTGTCGGGCTGCATCTGGCGCAGCAGCGAACGCATCGGGCCGCCGTCGAACTGGAACACCCCGAGCGTGTCACCGCGGCAGAGCAGTTCGTACGTCTTGGGGTCGTCCAGCGGGAGGGAGAGCAGGTCGAGCTTGATGCCCTTGTTGGCCTCCACCATCTTGACGGCGTCGTCCATGATGGTCAGGTTCCGCAGGCCCAGGAAGTCCATCTTCAGCAGGCCGAGCGACTCGCACTGCGGGTAGTCCCACTGCGTGATGGTGACGCCGTCGGTGTGCCGTACCCAGATCGGGGCGTGGTCGACGATCGGCTCGCTGGACATGATGACGCCTGCGGCGTGCACGCCCATCTGCCGGACCAGGCCCTCGACGCCCTTGGCGGTGTCGATGACCTTGCGGACGTCCGGCTCGTTCTCGTACATCCCCCGGATCTCGCCCGCCTCGCTGTAACGCGGGTGTTTGGGGTCGGTGATGCCGTTGAGGTCGATGCCCTTGCCGAGGACGTCCGCGGGCATGGCCTTGGTGAGCCGGTCGCCCATCGCGTACGGATAACCGAGGACGCGGGCGGAGTCCTTGATCGCGTTCTTCGCCTTGATCTTTCCGTACGTGCCGATCATGGCGACCTTGTCCGCGCCGTACTTCTCGGTCACGTACCGGATGACCTCGACGCGCCGGCGCTCGTCGAAGTCGATGTCGACGTCGGGCATGGAGACGCGCTCGGGGTTCAGGAACCGCTCGAAGATCAGCCCGTGCTCGATCGGGTCGAGGTCGGTGATGCCCATGGCGTACGACACGATCGAGCCGGCCGCCGAGCCTCGTCCGGGGCCGACCGCGATGCCCTGGTTCTTGGCCCACATGATGAAGTCGGCGACGACGAGGAAGTACCCGGGGAACCCCATCTGGATGATGATGTCGAGCTCGTACTCGACCTGCTTCTGCCGGTCCTCGGGGATTCCGTTCGGGAAGCGGCGGTTCATGCCGACCCGGACCTCTTCCTGGAACCAGGTGACCTCGGTGTAGCCCTCCGGGATGTCGAACTTCGGCATGAGGTTCTTCGCCTCGAACATGCCGGAGGTGTCGATCTGCTCCGCGACCAGGAGGGTGTTCGCGCAGCCCTGCTGCCAGGCGTCGGAGGAGTCGACGCCGTACATCTCCTCGGTCGTCTTGAGGTAGTAGCCGGTGCCGTCGAAGCGGAAGCGGTCCGGGTCGGAGAGGTTCTTGCCGGTCTGGATGCAGAGCAGCGCGTCGTGCGCCGTGGCCTCGTTCGCATAGGTGTAGTGCGAGTCGTTCGTCACGAGCGGCGGGATGCCGAGCTTCTTGCCGATCTCCAGGAGCCCGTCGCGGACCCGGCGCTCGATCTCGATGCCGTGGTCCATCAGTTCCAGGAAGTACTTGCCCTCGCCGAAGATGTCCTTGTAGTCCGACGCCGCCTGGACCGCCTCGTCGAACTGGCCGAGCCGCAGCCGGGTCTGCACCTCACCGGAGGGGCACCCGGTGGACGCGATCAGGCCCTCGGACCACTGGGCGATGGTCTCCTTGTCCATGCGGGGCCACTTCTGGAGCCAGCCCTCGGCGTACGCGTCCGAGGACAGCCGGAAGAGGTTGTGCAGCCCGGTGCTGTTCGACGCCCAGATCGTCTTGTGGGTGTAACCACCCGAACCGGACACGTCGTCGCGCTTCTGGTGCGGCTGCCCCCACTGGACCTTCCGCTTGTGCTTGCGCGACTCGGGCGCGACGTACGCCTCGATCCCGATGATCGGTGTCACACCCGCCTTCTTCGCCGAGTGGAAGAAGTCGTACGCACCGTGCAGGTTGCCGTGGTCCGTCATCGCGATGTGCGACATGCCCATTTCATTGCACGCCTCGAACATGTCCTTGAGCCGCGCGGCACCGTCCAGCAGCGAGTACTGGGTGTGGACGTGAAGGTGCGTGAAGGGCGGCTTGGTCACGGCGCTGGGCCTCCGAAGAGTCGGTGCGGCGCGAAGGCGCCTGGATGGGGAGCGGTGGCCGGACGACGGGAGCACCGGCGATGACGGTTGGGGGGACAGCGTGGAAGTCTACTTCTCCGCGGTGACAACCGAGGGGCACTCCCGGGTACGGTCGCGCGTTGAAGGGGTCGGAGACGCCTGTCCCATTTGTCATGAACGCAATGCACCAGGAGGCACCAAGAGATGTCGGAAACGCAGACCGGCGCAGCGCAGCGCGGGGAGCAGATTCTGGCCGTTTTCGACACCGCTTTCGGTGAGCTCCTGGCCGCCGATCCGGCTGCCTTCCGGGTCAAGTTCCGGAAGATGGCGGGCTCGGCCTTCGCCTTCTACCGGGGCACGGCCTGCCTGTTCTACGAGGACCTGGCGCGCGAGCGGCACGGCGGACCGTACCTGGACGAGCGCACCGGCCGGGTGTGGGTCCACGGCGACCTGCACGCGGAGAACTTCGGCACGTACATGGACGCCAACGGGCGCCTGGTCTTCAATGTGAACGACTTCGACGAGGCGTACGTCGGCCCCTTCACCTGGGACCTCAAGCGCTTCGCCGCCTCCGTCGCTCTCATCGGCTACGCCAAGGCTCTGGGCGACGACCAGATCACCGAGCTGGTCCAGGTCTACGCCGCCGCCTACCGGGAGCGCATCCACGCCCTGGCGACGGGCGCGAAGAACGAGGAGGTGCCGCCCTTCACGCTGGACACCGCCGAGGGCCCGCTGCTGGACGCGCTGCGCGACGCCCGCTCCCTGACCAGGTTCTCGCTGCTGGACTCGATGACGGAGATCCGGGACTTCGAGCGCCGGTTCGCCGCCGACGGCGGTGCGATCGACCTGGACGCGGCGACCCGGTACAAGGTGCTGGCCGCGTTCGACGGCTACCTGGAGACGCTGCCGGAGTCGAGCCTGACCCGCCCCGACTCCTACCGGGTGAAGGACGTCGTGGGCCGGCGCGGCATCGGCATCGGATCGGCCGGGCTGCCGTCGTACAACATCCTTCTGGAGGGCAACAGCGACGCCCTGGAGAACGATGTGGTGATCTACCTCAAGCAGGCGCAGACCCCGGCTGTCTCCCGGCACATCACCGATGCGGCCGTACGGGAGTACTTCCAGCACGAGGGGCACCGCACCGTCATCTCGCAGCGCGCGCTCCAGGCGCACGCCGACCCGTGGCTCGGCTGGACCGAGCTGGACGGCTCGGGACAGCTCGTCGCCGAGGTCTCGCCGTACGCGGTCGACCTCAACTGGTCCGACATCGACGAGCCGGAGGAGATCGCCGCGGTCGTCGCCGACCTCGGCCGGGCCACGGCGACGATGCACTCGGCGGCGGACGACGAGAGCGGGCACTCGCTGGTGCCGTTCTCCACGGAGCGGGCGATCGACGCCGCGATCGCGGCCGACGAGGAGGGCTTCGCCGCCCTGCTCGTGGACTTCGCCCACGGCTATGGGGCACGCGCCCGCGCCGATCATCAGATCTTCGTCGACCTCTTCCGCAACGGCCGCATCCCCGGCCTGTAGAGGTCCCGGGCCGGTGGGACCCACCTGCCTGTAAGGATCCCCACACGCACAGGCGATTTTAAGGATCGCCTACGGGTTCACATGGCACACTCCTCGACGATGGACGTATCAGGGACGCAGCTCAGGGCAGTTCGCGCGGCGCTTTTCACAGCGCTCGTCGTGACGCTCTCCGCTGCGTCCCATGTGCTGCTCTCCCGGGTTCCGCTGCCACTGACCGTGGTCGCCCCGCTGGCCGTCGGCGTCTTCGCCATGGCCTTCGCGCTGGCCGGCCGCGAGCGCGGCTTCGGAGCCATCGCGGGGCTGCTGGTCCCGCTGGAACTGGCCGCCGACACGGTGTTCACCACCGGACAGCATCTCTGTTACGGCGCGGCGGGCGGCCCGATCGCGGGGCCGCTGCGCTCCGTGGGACTGGATGTCCTGTGCGGTGGCGAGGCGGGCGCGGCCCGGCTGGCCGGTGTCGGCGCGGTCGGCACCCCGCTGGCCGGGGTGACGGGCGCGGGCGACCGGGCGGCCGCCCTGCTGGCGTCGCCCGGCCCCCTGGTGCCGTGGCTGCTACTCGCCGCCCACGTGACCGTGGGTCTGCTGGCCGCGGCCTGGCTGAGCCGCGGCGAGGCTGCGCTCGCGGGGCTGCTCGGCGCGGCGGCCGCGGTCGCGTTCCGTCCGCTGCTGGTGGCGTTCGCCGTGGTGGGCGGCGCCCGCCGCCCCGTACGGCACGACACGCTCCCCGCGGGGCACCCGCACCCGCTCTTCCCGGCCCGGCTCCTGGGGCACTCCGTGGGACGGAGGGGACCGCCGCGCTCGGCCTGCGCCTGAGCACGCACGTCCCCGGCCCACGACACCACGCACACACGGAGATCCACCATGAGCAAGCGCAACACCCAGGCGAACAAGGCAGCGGCCCGCGAGCGGCTGCGCGCCGAGCGCGAGCGCCAGGTCAAGAAGGACAAGGCGCGCAAGCAGATCGTCGTCGCCGTCTCGGTCGTCGCCGTGCTGGCCGTCGCCGGCGGTGTCGGCTACGGCGTGATGCAGCTCAACAAGCCCTCCGGCTGGGAGGCCGCCGCGGACGCGAAGAACGTGACCGTGCCGAAGAACGCCTCGGGCGACGACGGCACGACGGTGGTCGTCGGCAAGTCGACCGCCAAGAAGACGCTGGAGATGTACGAGGACTCGCGCTGCCCGATCTGCGCCACCTTCGAGCAGACGATCGGTGAGACCGTCGCGAAGGACGTCGAGGCGGGGAAGTACAAGGTCAAGTACGTGGGCGCCACGTTCATCGACAACACCGACAACGGCGAGGGTTCCAAGAACGCCCTGAGCGCCCTGGGCGCGGCGCTGAACATCAGCACCGAGGCGTTCATGGACTACAAGGCCGCGCTGTACTCCGCGAAGTACCACCCGCAGGAGAGCGACGACAAGTTCGGCAAGGACAGCTACCTGATCGAGGTGGCGAACTCGGTGGAAGCGCTGAAGGGCAACGCGGCGTTCGAGAAGGACGTCAAGGACGGTACGTACGACAGCTGGGCGATGAAGATGTCCGAGGCGTTCGACAAGAGCGGGGTCGAGGGCACGCCGACCCTGAAGATGGACGGCAAGGCCGTCACCGCCGAGGGCGGCAAGAACGCACCCATGACGGTGGCGGACTTCAACGCCGCGGTCGCCAAGGCGCTCAAGGCGTAACCGGAGAAAGCACGGAGCATCAGGCACCCGGGGTGTAATTCCGGACGTCGATTTCCCGTCGGGCGGGCGAACTTCCCTGGTTCGCCCGCCCGTTCTCCTGTCAGGGAGTCGTACCGGTCAGTAGGGTGATCGCCCGTGACCAGTCGATCTTTCTCATCGCCCAGCCGCCGTACGGTGGTCAGGGCCGCCGCCGCCACCGCGGTCGCCGCCCCCGTCCTCGCCTCCGCGACCAGCGCCCGGGCCGCCGGGGCCCCGGCCTTCCTCCACGGGGTCGCCTCCGGCGACCCGCTGCCCGACGGTGTCCTCCTGTGGACCCGCGTCACCCCGACGGCTGACGCGTCGCCCGGTTCGGGCCGTGGCGCCGACACCCCCGTGCGCTGGGAGATATCCGAGGACGCCGGCTTCACCCGGATCGCCGCGCGGGGCACGGTCGTCGCGGGCGCCGCGTCCGACCACACCGTCAAGGCCGACGTGCGCGGGCTGCGGCCCGCCACGGCGTACTTCTTCCGCTTCGCGGCGGGTGACGGGGAGCAGGTCCTCTCCCCCGTCGGCCGGACCCGTACGGCGCCCGCCTCCGGCGCGGCCGTCCCCGGTGTGCGCTTCGGCGTGGTGTCGTGCGCCAACTGGGAGTCCGGCTGGTTCTCCGCGTACCGCCATCTCGCCGCCCGCCCCGACCTCGACGCCGTACTGCATCTCGGCGACTACCTCTACGAGTACGCCTCGGGGGCGTATCCGGCAGAGGCCGATGCCGTACGGCGGCACGAGCCCGTCCACGAGATCCTCACCCTCGCCGACTACCGCGCCCGGCACGGGAAGTACAAGACGGACCCGGACCTCCGCTCCCTGCACGCCACTCATCCGGTGATCGCGATCTGGGACGACCACGAGTTCGCCAACGACGCCTGGGCGGGTGGCGCCGAGAACCACACGCCGGGGACCGAGGGGTCCTGGGCGGACCGGGTCGCGGCGGCGAAGCAGGCGTACTTCGAGTGGATGCCGGTCCGCGCCTCCACCGAGGGCACCGTCTACCGGCGTCTGCGCTTCGGCGCCCTCGCCGATCTGCATCTGCTCGATCTGCGCAGCTTCCGCTCCGAGCAGTCGTCCGTCGGCAACGGCGCGGTGGACGACCCGGAGCGCTCCGTCACCGGCCGGGCGCAGCTGGACTGGCTGAAGTCGGGCCTCGCCGGGTCGGACGCCGCCTGGCAGCTGGTCGGCACCTCCGTGATGATCTCGCCGGTCGCGTTCGGCGCGCTGCCGGCCCATCTGCTGGCGCCGCTCGCGGAGTTGCTCGGACTGCCCGGGGAGGGCCTGGCAGTCAACGTGGACCAATGGGACGGATACACGGACGACCGCAGGGAACTGATCGCGCATCTGCGTGACCGGGCGATCCGGAACACGGTGTTCCTGACCGGCGACATCCATATGGCGTGGGCCAACGACGTGCCGGTCAGGGCGGCGACGTATCCGCTGTCGGCCTCGGCGGCGACGGAGTTCGTCGTGACGTCGGTGTCCTCGGACAACCTGGACGACGTCCTGCGCGTCGCACCGCAGACGGTCTCGCTGGTCGCGGCCGCGGCGGTCAAGGCCGCCAACCGCCATGTGAAGTGGGTCGATCTGGACTCGCACGGTTACGGCGTCCTCGACGTGACCGCCGAGCGGTCACAGATGGACTACTACGCGGTCTCCGACAAGACGGATCCGGACGCCACCTCGTCCTGGGTGCGCTCCTATCGGACACTCAGCGGCACGCAGAGAATCGAGCGGGCCGACCGCCCGGTGCGCTGACCGATCAATTCCAGCCATCCGCCGTCATGTTAAGGACGGATCACATCGTGACGGCGGGTGGCGTGGCCCGTGGGCCGAATGCGGACACACCACCCGTCGAGGTAACCCCACACGTTACGTACGTATCTCAAACCTTGGTACGGACCGGAGATTTTCTCCTCATTGCCCCTGTACGCGTCACAAATGATTGGGCCTGATCGATTCTCTTCAAGACATGACATGGCCACGTAATCTCCCGGCGGCGGGTGAGGAAGTACCTCCCCCACATGTCCGCAAGGAGTCACCGTGCGCGCTCTTGTACGCATATCGCCCCGACTGCGCCGTCACGCACTGAGCACAGCCGTACTGGCTGGAACTCTGGCACTGGCTCCACTCTCCGCCGCGCCGGGCAGCGCCGTCGCCGCACCCTCGACGACCCTGTCGGCCGAGGAGTGCGAGGAGACCTCCGGCGCTAGTGCGACCGCACGTGAGGCGCACCCCGGCGGGTCCGACCACGCCGCCGAGCCCAACGAGGTGAGCGCCGCCAAGGCCAAGGCCATGGACGCGGACCTCCAGAAGAAGCTGGCGGACCGCCGCGTCAACGGCCAGGCCCTCGCGGCCGGGGCGACGATCCCGGTCTACTTCCACGTCATCCACTCCGGGACGACGGGCAAGCTCAGCGCGACCCAGGTCACCAACCAGCTCAACGTCCTCAACGCCGCGTACAGCGGTGCGGGCACCGGCAACACCGACTCCGGCTTCCGCTTCACGCTCGCCGCCACGACCTACACGGACAACGCCTCCTGGTACAACCTGGCCTCCGGCTCCACGGCCGAGAAGGCCATGAAGAGCTCACTCCGCCAGGGCGGCGCCGGCGCGCTCAACGTGTACAGCGCCAACCTCAGCGGCGGCCTGCTCGGCTGGGCGACCTTCCCGAGCTCGTACAACTCCAACCCGTCCATGGACGGCGTGGTCATCCTCGACACCTCGCTGCCGGGCGGATCGGCGGCCAACTACGACGAGGGCGACACCGCCACCCACGAGGTCGGCCACTGGCTGGGGCTGTACCACACCTTCCAGGGCGGCTGTAACGGAAACGGCGACTACGTCGGCGACACCCCGGCCGAGAAGAGCCCCGCCTACGCGTGCCCGACCGGCCGTGACAGCTGCGCCAGCAAGACCGGCGCCGACCCGATCCACAACTTCATGGACTACACGTACGACGCCTGCATGACCCAGTTCACGACGGGCCAGGTGGCGCGCATGAGCGAGTACTGGACCGCCTACCGCGCGGGCTGACCGCCCGGCTGTACGGACACGAGGGCCCCGCGCACCCGCGCGGGGCCCTCGCCGTGTCCGCGGAACCCTAGCTAGAGCGTGGCCAGGAAACCCAGCGCGACCTTCCAGGTCTGCTCGGCCGCCGTCGCGTCGTAGTCGGGCAGCTCCGGATCGGTGAACAGGTGGCCGGCCCCCGGGTAGCGGTAGACCTCCACGTCGGCGCCGGTCCGCTGCATCTGGAGGTACCAGGACGTCAGCCAGTCGTGCGACTCGAACGGATCGGGATCGGCGACGTGCAGCTGGACGGGCAGCTCGTCCACCGAGGCGTTCTCCGCGATGTCCGAGGTGCCGTGGAACAGCAGCAGCCCGCGGGCCTTCGCGTCGCCGAGGGCGAGGGTCTGCGCGGTGGACGCGCCGAAGGAGAAGCCCGCGTACACGAGCCCCTGGTCGGAGTAGGGCGCGGCGGCCAGCACGGCACGCCGCAGCAGCTCGTCCTTGCCCACCTGCTCCTTGAAGGCCATGCCTTCCTCGGCCGAGTCAAAGGTGTGCCCCTCGAAGAGATCGGGCACACGCACGACGTGCCCCGCGGACCGCAGTCGGTCCGCAGCCGCGTGCACCGCGGGCCTCAGCCCGTACATCGAGTGGAAAAGCATGATGTTCATGAGGCCATGGTGCCAGCTGTGCCCAAGAGTTTGGAGGACGAGGGGATGGAGAACGTGCTGCGCCCGCTGATCGTCGTCAGCGGTGTGCTGGTGATCACCGTGCTGGTCGGCTGGCTGGTCGACCTGCTGCTGCGGCGCGCCGACAGCAGGCACCGGGACACCCCTCTGTGGGGCCTGCTTCGCCGCTGCCGGCTGCCGCTGCAACTGGTGCTCTGCACCGCTCTCCTGGGCGCCAGTTACACCCACACCCGGCTGGACCTGGTGCAGAGGCACCGGGAGGCGATCGGCCAGACCCTCACCCTGGTGCTGATCGGTACCTCGGCCTGGCTGGTGGTACGGGTGGCGGCGACGATCGTCGAGGCCTCGTACACCCGCTACGCCACGGCCACCCGCGATCCGGCCAGGGTGCGCAGGGTCCGTACGCAGGTGACGCTGATCCAGCGGGTGGTCATCGCGGTCGTGGCGACCGTGGCGATCGCGGCGATGCTGCTGACGTTCCCCGCGATGCAGACGGTCGGCACGTCGATGCTCGCCTCGGCCGGTGTGCTGGGCATCGTCGCGGGCGTCGCCGCCCAGTCGACGCTCGGCAATCTCTTCGCCGGCCTGCAGATCGCCTTCGGTGACATGGTGCGCATAGGCGACACGGTGGTGGTCGACGGCGAGTGGGGCACCATCGACGAGATCACCCTGACGTTCCTCTCCGTACGGACCTGGGACGAGCGGCGGATCACGATGCCTGTGTCGTACTTCACCAGCCAGCCGTTCGAGAACTGGTCGCGCGGCGGGGTGCAGATGACCGGCACCGTCTTCTTCCACCTCGACCACTCGGCGCCCGTCGCCGCCATGCGCGAGCACCTGCGGACCATTCTCGGCGAGTGCGCGGCCTGGGACGGCCGCGACTGGTCGCTGGCCGTCACGGACACCACTCCTTCGACGATCGAGGTACGCGCGGTGGTCACCGCGAAGGACGCGGACGACATCTGGACGGTGCGCTGCGCCGTACGGGAGCAGCTCGTCACCTGGCTGCGCGACCACCATCCGTACGCCCTGCCGCGGATCGCGACCTCGCCCGCGGTACTGCCCCCGGGAGAGCGGTGGCCCTCGCCGGCCCCGCTGGACGGCTGGGACTCCGGTACGGCGGAGACGGTGAGCGGCGGCAAGGCCGCGCGTACCGGCCGGGGCTGACGCCGGGCGGCCGCCTCAGCGCGGACTCCGGACGTCCGGGGCCCGCATGAGTCTCTGGGTCCGCGCGCGTACGCCGCCCGGCGCTCGTCGTCGACCAGGTCCGGGCTGATCCGGGCGCCGATGCCGGACGCCGCGCGCTCAGGCATGGTCTGTACGGCGTCGGTGTCCGCGCGGACACCGAGCTTCCGCACCAGCCAGGGGAGTCAGTAACCGGACGGTCGGAGAACGCGGCGCATCGAGCGGTGGGAGATCCCCGCGTCGGGGAACTCGGGGCCGTACGCCACGTATCCGAGCCGCTCGTAGAAACCGAGCGCATGGGTCTGGGCGTGCAGGTCTACGGCGGCCAGGCCGAGCGCGCGTGCCTGGTCCTCGATGGCGCGCACCAGGGCCGCGCCGACGCCGAGGCCACGGGCGGCCCGGGTCACCGCGAGCCGGCCCAGCGAGCCGACGGTGAGGTCACCGCCGGTCCTGTCTCCCGCCACCGCACCGTGCAGCAGCCGTCCCGTACCGAGCGCCGAGCCGTCGGCCGCGACCGCGAGGACATGGACCGCCGTGGCGTCGAGGGAGTCGTACTCGATCTCCTCGGGCACCTGCTGCTCGCCCACGAAGACGTCCTTGCGCACCTGGAAACAGGCCGCGAGGTCGGCGTCGTCGAGAGCCCTGCGGGTGCTGTACGGGGCGGGCGAGCCGGTCATTCGCTCTCTGCCGCGATCTTGTCGAGGGCCTGCTGGAGGTCGTCGGGGTAGGTGCTGGCGAACTCGACCCAGCTGCCGTCGGAGGGGTGCTCGAAGCCGAGGCGCACGGCGTGCAGCCACTGCCGGGTCAGGCCGAGGCGCTTGGCCATCGTCGGGTCGGCACCGTAGGTGAGGTCCCCGACACAGGGGTGGCGGTGGGCGGCCATGTGCACCCGGATCTGGTGGGTGCGGCCCGTCTCCAGCTTGATGTCGAGGAGGCTGCCGGCGCGGTACGCCTCGATGAGGTCGTAGTGCGTGACGGAGGGCTTGCCCTCGGCCGTGACCGCCCACTTGTAGTCGTGGTTGGGGTGGCGCCCGATGGGGGCGTCGATCGTCCCGCTCATCGGGTCCGGGTGGCCCTGGACGAGCGCGTGGTACTTCTTGTCGACGATCCGGTCGCGGAACTGCGCCTTGAGGAGCGTGTACGCCCGCTCCGACTTGGCGACGACCATCAGCCCGGACGTGCCGACGTCCAGCCGGTGCACGATGCCCTGGCGCTCGGCGGCGCCGGACGTCGAGATCCGGTACCCGGCCGCGGCGAGACCACCGATGACCGTGGTGCCCGTCCACCCGGGGCTCGGGTGGGCGGCCACGCCGACCGGCTTCATGATGACGACGATGTCGTCGTCGTCATGAACGATCTCCATGCCTTCGACGGGCTCGGCGACGATCTGGACCGGAGCGGCTGCCTGCGGCATCTCGACTTCCAGCCAGGCACCGCCGTGCACCCGCTCCGACTTCCCGGCCACCGAACCGTCCACCTGGACCTTCCCGGCGGCTGCCAGCTCTGCGGCCTTCGTGCGGGAGAAACCGAACATCCGGGAAATGGCGGCGTCGACACGCTCGCCTTCCAGGCCATCGGGTACGGGCAGGGTGCGGATCTCGGGATGCGTACTCACCTGTCGAGTATGCCTTGCGCCCGCTAGTCCTTGTGCACGGTGCCGTCGGGGTCCAGGCCCTTGAAGGAAAGGATCACGATCAGGATGCCGCCACAGACGATCGCGGAGTCGGCGAGGTTGAAGACGGCGAAGTGGGCGGGGGCGATGAAGTCGACGACCGCCCCCTCGAAGACTCCCGGCGCACGGAAGATGCGGTCGGTGAGGTTGCCGAGCGCACCGCCGAGCAACAGCCCGAGGGCGATGGCCCACGGCAGGCTGTACAGCTTGCGGGCCAGCCGGGCGATCACCACGATCACCGCCGCCGCGATGAACGTGAAGATGATCGTGAACGCCTCGCCGAAACCGAACGCGGCCCCCGCGTTCCGGATGGCGTCGAACTTCAGCCAGTCGCCGAAGACCTCGATGGGCGGCTGGTGCTCCAGCTTCGCGACCACGATCATCTTGCTGATCAGGTCCAGCAGATAGGCGATGACGGCCACGCCGAACAGCACGAGGATCTTTCGCTTGCCCTTGCCGCCGCCCGTGCCGTCGGCGGCCGTGCCCTCGCCGTCCGACGCGTCGGCCGGGGCTGCCGTGCCCTCGGCGGGCTGCTGGGCCTCGGCCCCGTCAGCCCCCTCAGCATCAGGGATATCCGGCGTATCGATGATGCGCTCCGCCTCTGCCACGTGAGTCCCTCAACCTAGGTGCCTGACTGAGGACGAGGGTACGACACACCCCGGCCGGTCAGCCGCGCCGCTCCTGCTTCTGTTTGTCCTCCACGCAGAGCGTGGCCCGGGGGAACGCCTGCATCCGCGCCTTGCCGATCGGCTTCCCGCAGACCTCGCACAGTCCGTACGTCCCCGCGTCGAGCCGGGCGAGGGCGCGCTCGGTCTGCTCCAGCATCTCCTGGGCGTTGGCGGCGAGGGAGAGCTCGTGCTCACGGGTGATGTTCTTGGTGCCCGTATCGGCGTCGTCGTCGCCGGCCCCGTCGCCGGAGTCCCTCATCAGCCCGGCGAGCGCGGCACCGGACGCCTCCAGTTCGCTGCGCAGCCGCATGACCTCGCTGGACAGCTCGGTCCGCGCCTCGGTGACCTCCTCCGGCGTCCAGGGGTCCTCACCCGGCCGTACCGCCAGTTCCCCGGGCGCCGTGGCGGCGGCGACACGGGCCTGGGGCACCGCTGTCGCGCTCTTCCCGGCAGCTGCCGTGGTCCGGCTCGCGCTCTTCTTGGCTACCACCGTGTGGGCTCCCGTCTGCTCGGCGGCCTCGGCCGCCTCCGTGGCCGCCGCCTTCTTGGCGGGTGGCTTCCCGGCGGCGGTCTTCTTCACCGCGGCCTTCCTCACCGCTTTCGCGGCCTTCTTCACTGCCTTCTTCGCCGCCTTCTTCGCGGCCTTCCCGGCCGGTGCCTTCCCGCCCCCTTCCGGCCCCGTCCCTTCGGTCGTCTCCCCGGTCGCCTCCTCGGTCGTCTCCGCGGCTGCCGCCACCGTGGATCTCGCGGACGCCGTTCTCGATACGGCGGTCTTCTTCGCCACCATGGCCGCGGCCCCTTCACATATTGTGATCTTGCTCGCGAATCGTGCTGGGACGATAAGTCGACCCCAGCCCCGCGGCAACGGGGCACGCCGCCCGTTCGCCCCTCCCCGTACCCGGGACACGGCGCGCCTGCATCCGTTGTTCCCAGCTCCCCGCCCGGTAATCCGCTCACGCGGGGCCGCCGGGACTCCGTCCCGCCCCATCTGGCCATTCGGGTCACGCCCCGGCCCGCGGTTAAACCGGTCGGCCGTCGGCCGTACGGGCCCGTACACTGGCCCCAGCGAGAGGCGTGGATGGGACGAGTAGCGTCGTACGCAGCCAGGAGCGACCCGGGGACGGTGGAAGCCCGGGGGCGAGCGCGTCGTGAAGATCACCCCGGAGCCGTCGGAAGAACGCCGCAAGGCCAGTAGACCCGGCATCGCGACCCCAATGAGGGGGCCAAGGGCGACGCCACGCCCTGGGCCAAGGAGGGTGGTACCGCGGGAACCGCACGGTTCTCGTCCCTCCGACGGAAGTGGAAAACGTCCGCCGGAGGAAGCCCGCCCATGACATCGCCGCAGTACCGCCAGGTACCCGCCCAGGTCGACCTGCCCGCTCTGGAGCACGCCGTGCTCGACTTCTGGCGGGACAGCAAGGTCTTCGCCAAGAGCCTCGAACAGTCCGAGGGCCGCCCGGAATGGGTCTTCTACGAGGGCCCGCCCACCGCCAACGGCATGCCCGGGGCGCACCACATCGAGGCCCGCGTCTTCAAGGACGTCTTCCCGCGCTTCCGCACCATGCAGGGCTACCACGTCGGCCGCAAGGCCGGCTGGGACTGTCACGGCCTGCCGGTCGAGCTCGCGGTCGAGAAGGAGCTGGGCTTCAACGGCAAGAAGGACATCGAGGCGTACGGCATCGCCGAGTTCAACGCCAAGTGCCGTGAGTCCGTGACCCGGCACACCGACGCCTTCGCCGAGCTCACGACCCGCATGGGCTACTGGGTCGACCTCGACGACGCTTACCGCACGATGGACCCGCAGTACGTCGACTCCGTGTGGTGGTCGCTCAAGGAGATCTTCAAGAAGGACCTCCTGGTGCAGGACCACCGGGTGGCCCCCTGGTGCCCCCGCTGCGGCACCGGCCTCTCCGACCACGAGCTGGCCCAGGGGTACGAGACGGTCGTCGACCCCTCCGTCTTCGTCCGCTTCCCGCTGACGAGCGGCCCGCTGGCCGGCGAAGCGGCCCTGCTCGTCTGGACGACCACCCCCTGGACGCTCGTCTCCAACACCGCCGTCGCCGCGCACCCCGACGTCAGCTACGTCGTCGCGACGAACGGCGAGGAGAAGCTAGTCGTCGCGCAGCCGCTGCTGGAGAAGGCGCTCGGCGAGGGCTGGGAGACCACCGGTCAGACCTTCACCGGCCGCGAGATGGAGCGCTGGACCTACGAGCGCCCGTTCGCCCTGGTCGACTTCCCCGCCCCTGCGCACTACGTCGTCAACGCGGAGTACGTCACGACCGAGGACGGTACGGGTCTGGTCCACCAGTCCCCCGCCTTCGGCGCCGACGACCTCGTCGTCTGCCGCTCCTACGGCCTCCCGGTCGTGAACCCGGTCCGCCCCGACGGCACCTTCGAGGAGGACCTGCCGCTCGTCGGCGGCGTCTTCTTCAAGAAGGCCGACGAGGCGCTCACCGCCGACCTGGACGCCCGCGGCAAGCTCTTCCGCCATGTCCCGTACGAGCACAGCTATCCGCACTGCTGGCGCTGCCACACCGCGCTGCTCTACTACGCGCAGCCGTCCTGGTACATCCGCACGACGGCCGTCAAGGACCGGCTGCTCCAGGAGAACGAGAAGACCAACTGGTTCCCTGAGTCGGTCAAGACGGGCCGCTTCGGCGACTGGCTGAACAACAACGTCGACTGGGCGCTCTCCCGCAACCGCTACTGGGGCACCCCGCTGCCCATCTGGCGCTGCGAGGACGACCACCTCACCTGCGTCGGCTCGCGCGCCGAACTCACCGAGCTCACCGGCGCCGAC
Organism: Streptomyces sp. NPDC058620; assembly: GCF_042717135.1. Classification (NCBI taxonomy): domain Bacteria; kingdom Bacillati; phylum Actinomycetota; class Actinomycetes; order Kitasatosporales; family Streptomycetaceae; genus Streptomyces; species Streptomyces sp. NPDC058620. The sequence goes on along the minus strand of NZ_JBHXQO010000022.1, from coordinate 26,103 downwards.
CAGTCCGCCCTGGACCCGCACCGCCCGTTCATCGACGAGATCACGTTCACCTGCACCCACGAGAACTGCCGGCTGGAGGCGTACCGCGTCCCGGAGGTCATCGACGCCTGGTACGACTCGGGTTCGATGCCGTTCGCGCAGTGGGGCTACCCGTACCAGAACAAGGAGATCTTCGAGAGCCGCTACCCGGCGCAGTTCATCTCGGAGGCCATCGACCAGACACGCGGCTGGTTCTACACGCTGATGGCGGTCGGCACGCTCGTCTTCGACAAGTCGTCGTACGAGAACGTGGTCTGCCTGGGCCACATCCTCGCCGAGGACGGCCGCAAGATGTCCAAGCACCTGGGGAACATCCTCCAGCCGATCCCCCTCATGGACCAGCACGGCGCCGACGCGGTGCGGTGGTTCATGGCGGCGGGCGGCTCGCCGTGGGCCGCCCGACGGGTCGGCCACGGCACGATCCAGGAGGTCGTCCGCAAGACGCTCCTCACGTACTGGAACACGGTCGCCTTCCAGGCCCTGTACGCCCGCACGTCCGACTGGGCGCCGTCCGAGGCCGACCCGGCTCCGGCGGACCGCACGGTCCTGGACCGCTGGCTGCTCAGCGAACTCCACGCCCTCGTCGACCAGATGACTCAGGCTCTGGAGAGCTACGACACCCAGCGCGCCGGCAAGCTGCTCTCCGCGTTCGTGGACGACCTGTCCAACTGGTACGTACGCCGCTCGCGCCGCCGCTTCTGGCAGGGCGACAAGGCGGCGCTGCGCACCCTGCACGAGGTCATCGAGACGGTCACCCGGCTGATGGCCCCGCTGACCCCGTTCATCACCGAGCGGGTCTGGCAGGACCTGGTCGTCCCGGTCACCCCGGACGCCCCGGAGTCGGTCCACCTGTCCTCGTGGCCGAAGGCCGACCTGTCGTCCATCGACCCGGATCTCTCCACGCAGATGGCGCTGGTGCGACGCCTGGTCGAGCTCGGCCGCGCGACGCGCGCGGAGTCGGGCGTCAAGACCCGGCAGCCGCTGTCCAGGGCCCTGGTCGCGGCCTCGGGCTTCGAGGCCCTCTCCCCCGAACTGCGCGCCCAGATCACGGAGGAACTGAACGTCTCCTCCCTGGCGTCGCTCTCGGAGGTCGGCGGCTCGCTGGTCGACACGACGGCGAAGGCGAACTTCCGCGCGCTGGGCAAGCGGTTCGGCAAGGGCGTCCAGGCGGTGGCGAAGGCCGTCGCGGACACGGACGCCGCCGCGCTCTCCCTGGCCCTGCGCGAGGGCACCGCGTCGGTCGAGGTGGACGGCGAGACGGTCACGCTCTCTCCCGATGAGGTCATCATCACGGAGACCCCGCGTGAGGGCTGGTCCGTGGCCTCCGACTCGGGAGCGACGGTCGCCCTCGACCTGGAGATCACTCCCGAACTCCGCCGCGCCGGCCTGGCCCGTGACGCGATCCGCCTGATCCAGGAGGCCCGCAAGAACAGCGGCCTGGACGTGGCCGACCGGATCGCGGTCCGGTGGGCGTCCACGTCCCCGGCCACGGTCGAGGCGCTGACCGAGCACACGCCGCTGATCGCGGACGAGGTGCTGGCCGTGGACTACGCCGAGGGCGAGGCCGACGACACGTACGGCGCTCCGTTCGAGGACGAGGGGCTGTCCCTCACGTTCCGCCTGCGCAAGCAGCAGTAACGAATCCCACAAGGGCCCGGCCGGACACGCTCCGGCCGGGCCCTTCGTTCTGGGCTGCGCACCCCGGCCCGGCGCCTCCAGCCACGCCGGCGTTCGAGGCGCGGGGCCCGGGACGGAGCCCCGGTTACCGGAAGGGGCGGGCAGGGGAACAGCCCGCCGCAGGCACCCCGGCGCACGACAAAGGGCCGGGCCCCAGGAAATCCCGGGGCCCGGCCCTTCAGCCTGCCGACGGCTACGCGCTCAGCGAGCGCGAACCGCTCAGTTGTCGTCCTCGTCGATCAGGAACCCGCGCATCGGCGAGGGCGCCTGCTGCATCGGCTGCGGCGCCTGCGGCCGAACCGGTGCCATCGGCTGCGTCATCGCGGGCGACATCTGCTGCTGGCCACCGTACGAGGGCCCACCGCCCATGGACGGGTTGCCGCCCATCTGCTGGTTGCCGTGGCCACCGTGGTTGCCGCCCATGCCGTGACCCATCGCACCCGCACCGGCCGGAGCCAGGGAGGGCGACGGCGGCAGGGAAGCGGTCGCCGGGGTCCGCGGCGGGGCCAGCGAGTCGTCGGCCTGGGTCTCCAGCTGACGCAGCTGGCTCTCCAGGTAGGACTTCAGCCGGGTGCGGTACTCGCGCTCGAAGCCACGCAGGTCCTCGACCTTGCGCTCAAGCGTCGCGCGGGCCGACTCCAGCGAGCCCATCGCCACGCGGTGCTTCTCCTGCGCGTCCCGCTCCAGGGCGTCCGCCTTGGCTCGCGCGTCGCGCTCCAGACCCTCGGCACGGCTGCGCGCCTCGCCGACGATCTTGTTGGCCTCGGAACGGGCCTCCGCGATCGCCTGGTCGGCGGTCTGCTGCGCGAGCGAGAGGACACGGGCGGCACTGTCGCCACCGGGGCCCTGCTGCTGCATCTGCGGCTGCTGCTGTTGCTGCTGCTGCTGCATCTGCATCTGCTGCATCTGCTGCTGCTGCGGGTTGTGACCCATGGGGCCGCCCATCGGGCCACCCTGCATCGGACCGGGGCCGTGCGGGCCCTGCGGACCGGGGCCGTGGCCACCCTGGGGGCCATGGCCGCTGGGACCGGCGGGCAGCTGCGGAGCGCCACCGGACAGCTGGGGCGGACCCATCTGCGGGGGCTGCTGCTGCACCGGCGGACCGGATATGGCGGCGGGAACGGGCGCGCCGGGACGATCCTGCGGCTCCGGCTTGCGCATGCCCTGCTGCTGCTGGTTCTGCGCGGCAGCACGCGTGGCAGCGGCCAGCTTGGCGCGCAGGTCCTCGTTCTCGCGGAGCAGGCGCGTCAGCTCGGATTCGACCTCGTCGAGGAAGGCATCGACCTCGTCCTCGTCATAGCCTTCTCGGAGGCGGACGGTCGTGAACTGCTTGTTCCGCACGTCCTCGGGGGTCAGCGGCATCTCTTCTTCACCTCTACGTAGTCGTCGGCAGTCGGCAAGACCGTATCGCTCACAGCCTGATCACGATGCTGATCAGGATGTAGACGATGATCATCAGAACGAAGAAGGACAGGTCGAGTGCCACGCCCCCGAGACGCAGCGGCGGGATGAACCGCCGCAGAAGCTTGAGCGGTGGATCGGTGACCGTGTAGGTGGCCTCGAGTACGACCACCATCGCCTTGCCCGGCTGCCATGAACGTGCGAACTGGAAGACGTAGTCCATGACCAGCCGGAAGATCAGCACGATGAGGAAACACATCAGCGCGATATAGACCACATCCAGTGCGACGCCCATACTCGCGCTTCCCTCTCCCCTGGCTCTCGTAGCTCCGGCCTCTCGGCCGGGTCGTTCCCGGTGTCGTGTTCTCAGCTCTGGTTGAAGAATCCGCCCTCTGCGATCCGGGCCTTGTCCTCCGCCGTGACATCGACGTTAGCAGGCGACAACAGGAACACCTTCTGCGTCACTCGTTCAATGCTGCCATGGAGACCGAAGACAAGTCCCGCGGCAAAGTCGACAAGTCGCTTCGCGTCCGTGTCGTCCATCTCCGTGAGGTTCATGATCACCGGAGTGCCCTCACGGAAGTGTTCCCCGATGGTACGGGCCTCGTTGTAGGTCCGGGGGTGCAGCGTGGTGATGCGGTACGGCTCCCGCTCGGACACGACCTTGGGCATGATCACGGGCGCGTTCTTCTCCATGTTCGGGCGTTCAGGTGTGATGGATGCCACGGGTGCGATTCGGGCGGGTCGTCCGCTTTCCGCGGGGAGCTGAACCGGCTCCCGCTGCGCGGGCGGCTGCACCACTCGTACCGGTTCGTCCCGTTCGCGGTCGCGTTCCCGCTCCACCTGATGCACGGGCTGATGCCGCCGCCGGTCCCGCTCGGGCTCCGGCTCGGGTTCGAATTCATCGTCGGGGTCGAACCCCGGACCGTCGTACCCATCGTCCTCCACGAGGCCGAGGTAGACCGCCATCTTGCGCATCGCGCCGGCCATGCTCTGAGTCCTCCGCTCTGTGGTGGATCGGCATTCGTCACCAAGTGCCCGCGATCCACTGTGGCCTGACCGCCTTGGGCGGAAATGACCATATTTTCTGCTGTGGTCCGACTTGCTTCGCGACGTTACCCGAGGCCGGGTCGGACTCCGAGTACCGCCGTACCGACGCGTACATGTGTCGCTCCGGCCGTCACCGCGTCCTCGAGATCCGAACTCATCCCCGCGGAGACCATGTTCGCAGCCGGATGGTCCGCGCGCAGGCGGGATGAGATTTCCATCAGCCGATCGAACGCCGCCCGTTGCCGGCCCGCGTACGGACCGGCGAGCGGAGCGACGGTCATCAGCCCGTCGAGCCTGAGCCCGGGAGCCCCGTCCACCGCCGCGGCCAACTCCTCGATCCCGTCCGGAGCGACACCGCCCCGGTCACCGCGCTCACCGCTCCCGGCGTCGAGCGCGACCTGGATGAGACATCCGAGCTCGCGCTCACCGCGCACGGCCGCCGCCGAAAGTGACGACACCAGCCTGGTCCGGTCCACCGACTGCACCACATCGGCATAACTCGCCACAGAACGAACCTTGTTCGTCTGCAATTGTCCGACAAAGTGCCACGTGAGCGACAGATCCGAACAAGCGGTGGCTTTGGGTGCCGCATCCTGGTCACGATTCTCGGCGACATGCCGCACACCGAGCTCATGCAGGATCCGCACATCGCTCGCGGGGTAGGTCTTGGTGACCACGATGAGGGTCACCTCCTCCCGCTTGCGGCCGGCCGCGGCACAGGCGGAAGCAATGCGTTCCTCCACCTGTGCCAGGTTTGCTGCGAGTTGCGTCCTACGGTCCGTCATGCCCTATCAGTCCAACCAGACATATCCGGCGAGCCGCCCGGTGGTGCGGTCGCGGCGGTACGAGAAGTAGTCGCCCGATTCCAGGGTGCAGAACGGGGAGCGGTGCCGGTCACCCACTCCGAGACCGTCGAGCTGGGCGTGGACTCCGGCGGTGACGTCCACGGCCGGTGTTCCCCAGCTCGTCTCGGACCACGAGGCCGGGACGGCCTCGGCGACCTCGGCCCGCATCGGCGCCGGAACCTCGTAACACCGTCCGCAGACGGCCGGCCCGGTGTGCGCGCTGATCCGGGAGGGTTCGGCGCCGAGAGCGATCATGGCCTCTACGGCGGCCGGTACGACTCCGGCGACCAGACCGGGCCGGCCCGCGTGCGCCGCGGCCACGACTCCCGCGACCGGGTCCGCGAGCAGCACCGGCGTGCAGTCGGCGGTGAGGACCGCGAGGGCGAGTCCGCGCCTGGCGGTCACCACCGCGTCCACGGCCGGGATCTCCGGGGCGTCGCCCCAGGGTCCGTCGACCACGGCCACGTCCCGCCCGTGCACCTGGTTCATCCAGACGACCCGCGCCGGGTCGAGACCCAGGGAACGGGCCGCGCTCTCGCGGTTGGCGCGCACGGCGGCGGGATCGTCCCCGACCGCGCCACCGAGATTGAGCTCCTCGTACGGAGCGGCGCTCACCCCGCCCCACCTGTCGGTGAAGGCGAAGTGGGCGCCGCTTTCCGCTGCGGGCACTGCGTCGTGCGGACCTATCACTTCAAGAAGTCCGGGACATCCAGCTCTTCGGCCTGGGTGTCCTGGTAGGGACGGGCCGTCGGGACGTGCGGCGGAGAGACCGGCGGAAGCGGGTTCTCGTTCGCCACCGCTACGGGCTCGGCCTGGGCCGGAGCCTCCTCGCGCGAGGGCACGGAGCCCAGTCCGCCCGACTGACGGGCGGGCTCGGCGGACCTGGCCGGCGGAGCCGGCTCCTCGCGCTTGGTGGAGCCGGCGCTCAGGACGTTCTCCCGACGGGCCGGCGGCTGTCCGCCGTCGAACCCGGCGGCGATCACGGTGACCCTGACCTCGTCGCCCAGGGCGTCGTCGATGACGGCGCCGAAGATGATGTTCGCCTCCGGGTGGGCCGCCTCGCTCACCAGCTGCGCCGCCTCGTTGATCTCGAAGAGACCGAGGTCGCTGCCGCCGGAGATGGAGAGCAGTACACCGCGGGCGCCGTCGATGGACGCCTCCAGGAGCGGCGACGAGATCGCCATCTCCGCGGCGGCCACCGCGCGGTCGTCGCCGCGGGCCGATCCGATACCCATGAGCGCCGATCCGGCCTCGGACATGACCGACTTGACGTCGGCGAAGTCGAGGTTGATCAGACCCGGGGTGGTGATGAGGTCGGTGATGCCCTGGACACCCGAGAGCAGCACCTGGTCGGCCGACTTGAACGCGTCGAGCACGCTGACCTGGCGGTCCGAGATGGACAGCAGTCGGTCGTTGGGAATGACGATGAGGGTGTCGACCTCTTCGCGGAGTTCGGCGATGCCGTCCTCCGCCTGGTTCGCGCGTCGCCGGCCCTCGAACGTGAACGGGCGGGTGACCACGCCGATCGTCAGGGCGCCGAGCGAGCGCGCGATGTTGGCGACGACGGGTGCGCCGCCTGTGCCGGTGCCGCCGCCTTCTCCTGCGGTGACGAAGACCATGTCGGCCCCCTTGAGGACCTCCTCGATCTCTTCACGGTGGTCTTCTGCCGCCTTGCGACCGACGGCCGGGTTTGCCCCGGCGCCGAGGCCACGGGTGAGTTCACGGCCGACGTCCAGTTTGACGTCGGCGTCGCTCATCAACAGGGCTTGCGCATCAGTGTTGATCGCGATGAACTCGACGCCCTTGAGACCGACCTCGATCATTCGGTTGATGGCATTGACACCACCGCCGCCGACACCGATGACCTTGATGACTGCGAGGTAGTTCTGCGGTGCTGCCACGTCGAAGGCCTCTCGCCTCGAGTTACGTGTCGTCGCGTTGCGGTGATTCCGCCGCGACGACGGATGCCGATTGGGACGGTCCGAACGCCGACCCGAACCCTAACGTTGAAGTTTAGGGTTACCAGTGTGTCTGCTTCTTGGACTCTTCCGAACAGGACACTAAGTCGACAAGTGGCGCACGTTCAACGAACACGCCGAACCTCCCGTTTTTCTTTTCACCCTATGTGATCACCCGTAGCGCTGACCAACCAGGGTGCTGGCCAGGCCAAACGTGCGTCAACTGTCCGATACGGCCGGGGCGATGGGCGCACTCACGTCGAAGTGCCCCGCTTTGGGAGCGGCTTTCATGAGAGCGGTGAGGACCCTCGCCTTCATCGGGCCCTCTTCGCTGCTGCCCCAGTTCACCGTGCGCCCCCGGGTGAGTTCCAAGGAGACCGCGTCGAACGAGGCGGCCCGTACGACCTGGGTCTCCTTGGCGATACTCCCCGGAAGTTCACTCGCGACCCGGACCGCTTCACGCACCAGCCGGTCACTGCCGAAGCGGCGCAGGCTGGCGGACTGATCAGGTGTCAATTCCAGCAGAGGTACGCCCGGGGGCGCTTTGTCCACCGTTGCGAAGCGAACACCTTCGGCGTCCACTTCGATGAACTTTGCGCCCTTTTCCACCAGCAGAACCGGTTTCCGTTCGGTCACTTTAAGTCCGATGTCGTGCGGCCATGACCGTACGACATCCACCGAATCGATACGAGGCAACTTCTGGCGCAACCTGTCCTCGATCGCGTCGGTGTCAATGGACATCATCGGCGCCCCGATCGGCACCGCGGCGACGTCCTCCACCTCGGCCCCGGTCAACACCTCGGCACCGGAGATCCGCACCTGCTCCGCCCGGAGCCAGGAAGAGCCGTAGAGCACCCAGATTCCGCCCGCGGTGAGCAGGGCCACGACCACCGCGATCAGGATCAGCAGCGTACGGCGGCTGAGCCTGCGCCCGTCGGGGCCGGTGTGCGGCGGGCGGGCGGGGGTGTCCGCCCGCTGCCCTGCACCGCGCTGGGCGGTCGTCGGTCCGGCCACGCTCGCTCCTTAGCCGGACCCGGGGCGCACGCCCCGGGTCCTGCACCGCCTCACGCCTGGCGGCGTGCGGCAATCGCCTCGTACACCATGCCGACGAGCAGGTCGTCGGCGTCCCGCCGCCCGAACTCCGCGGCGGCGCGGGACATCTCGTACAGCCGGTGCGGATCCGAAAGCACCGGAAGGACGTTGCCCTGCACCCACTCGGGGGTGAGCGCCGCATCGTCCACCAGGAGACCGCCGCCCGCGTTGACCACCGGCTGGGCGTTGAGCCGCTGTTCGCCGTTGCCGATCGGCAACGGGACGTAGGCGGCGGGGAGCCCGACGGCGGAGAGTTCGGCGACGGTCATCGCGCCGGCGCGGCAGAGCATCATGTCGGCCGCGGCATACGCGAGATCCATCCGGTCCACGTACGGTACCGGGATGTACGGCGGCATCCCGGGCATGTTGTCGATACGCGGCAATTCGTTCTTCGGGCCGACCACATGAAGGATCTGGATTCCGGAGCGCTGGAGCAGGGGCGCGACCCGCTGGACCACCTCGTTGAGGTGACGGGCGCCCTGTGATCCGCCGGAGACCAGGAGCGTCGGCAGGTTGGGGTCGAGGCCGAAGGCGGCACGCGCCTCCGGGCGGACCCGGGCCCGGTCCAGGGTGGCGATGGTGCGGCGCAGCGGGATGCCGATGTAGCGGGCACCGCGCAGCTTGCTGTCCGGGGTGGAGACGGCGACCCCGTGCGCGTACCGCGAGCCGATCTTGTTGGCCAGGCCGGGGCGGGCGTTGGCCTCGTGGACGACGATCGGGACCCCGGCGCGCTTGGCGGCGAGGTAGCCGGGCAGGGCCACGTAGCCGCCGAAGCCGACGACGCAGTCCGCCTTGGTGCGCTCCAGGATCTGCTCGGCCGCCTTGATCGTGCCGCGCAGCCGTCCCGGGACAGTGATCAGTTCGGGGGTGGGCTTACGGGGCAGCGGCACAGCCGGGATCAGCGCCAGTTCGTACCCCCGCTCGGGTACGAGCCTGGTCTCGAGTCCACGTTCCGTGCCGAGGGCAGTGATGCCAACGGTCGGGTCCTGCCTGCGCAGGGCATCCGCGAGGGCAAGCGCGGGCTCGATGTGGCCGGCGGTCCCCCCACCGGCGAGTACGACATGCACCGAAATTCACCGCTCTCCGGACGGACGCTTCTTGACGCGCCGTCTCATCGTCTTCCATCTCACCCCGGGCCTCCGCATGGCCAGGGCCGCTTTCGCCGCGGGGTCCTCTCGCGCGAAGGCGATCATGAGCCCAACAGCGAACATCGTCGGCAGCAGGGCCGACCCCCCGTAAGAGAACAGCGGGAGCGGGACACCGGCGATCGGCAACAGGCCGAGCACCGCACCGATGTTGATCACGGCCTGCGCCGTGATCCAGGTGGTCACGCCTCCCGCGGCGTACCTCACGAAGGGGTTCTCCGTGCGTCCGGCCACGCGGATACCCGCATAGCCTAGAGCCGCGAAGAGGGCGAGTACCGACAGCGTCCCCGCCAGCCCCAGTTCCTCCCCTGTGATGGCGAAGATGAAGTCGGTGTGTGGTTCAGGCAGTTGGCCCCATTTTTCCACACTCGCACCCAGCCCGGAACCGAACCATCCGCCGGACGCCAGAGCATAGATCCCGTGTACGGCCTGCCAGCACGAGCCGCCAGGACCGGGCTCGCTTGCACCCATGCAGTCCAGTCGCGCCATGCGGTTCGGGCTGGTCTTGATGAGCAGCAGACCGATGGCCCCGGCGACGGCGAGCACCCCGACGAACAGCCTGGTGGGCGCGCCGGCCAGCCAGAGCAGGCCGAACAGGATCGCGGTGAGAATCATCGCAGTTCCCATGTCACCGCCGAGCATGATCAGCCCGAGCAGCATGAACGCGACCGGGACAAGCGGCACGAGCATGTGCTTCCACTGGGCGAGCAGCCGCTTGTCCTGTTTGCGGGCCAGCAGATCGGCGCCCCAGAGGATCAGGGCGAGCTTGCCGAACTCACTGGGCTGGAGCTGGAACGGACCGCCCAGGTAGAGCCAGTTCTGGTTGCCGCCCACCGCCATCCCTATGCCCGGCACCTGGACCAGCACCATCAGGAAGACGGTGATCATCAGCAGGGGGTAGGCGAGTGCCCGGTGGAGCTTCACGGGCATCTTCGAGGCGATGAACATCAGTCCGGCCCCGATGGCGGCGGCGAGGAACTGCTTGCGGAAGAAGTAGGTGGCGGGCTTGTCGTAGTCCAGCGCCTTGATCATCGAGGCGGAGTAGACCATCACCAGGCCGAGCACGGTGATCAGGAGGCTGGAGCCGAGGATCAGGTAGTAGGCGGTCAGAGGGCGGTCCCAGGCCCGGCGTGCCTGCTCGTAGAGCCGCCGGACGCCGCCTGCGCGGGGCGTACGGGGACTGCCGGAGGCCCTGCCGCCCCGGGGCACCGCCGGCCGCCGGAAGCCGCCGGCCGGCTTCCCGCGCAGGGCGAGGCCCGCGGGGAGCGGGGGGCCTGCGGGAGCGGGAAGGGCCAGGAGGCCCGGGGGGAGCACCCGGCGGGCCGGTACGGTCCCGCGTGAGCGGTCCCGGCGTCGCGCGGAGCTCTCTTCGGCCGGCATTGTCGCTGTCCCCTCCACTGCTCGTGCCCGGGGCTGTCACCGGGACCGGGCCGGGGCCCGGCCCGGTGTCCCGGTTCCCCGGACAGTACGGCGCGGGAAACCGGGCCCGTCAGACGCTCTCGGCCGCGAGTGCGCGGACCGCGTCCGCGAACGCCTCGCCCCGCTTGTTGTAGTTGACGAACATGTCCATCGAGGCACAGGCCGGAGCCAGCAGTACGGTGTCACCCGGCCGGGCGAGCCCCGCCGCTTCCCTGACCGCCTCGGACATCGCCCCAGTGTCGGTCCGGGCCAGGTCGACCACCGGTACCTCGGGCGCGTGTCGCGCCAGGGCTTCGCGGATCAGCTCCCGGTCCGCGCCCATCAGCACGACGCCGCGCAGCCGCTTCGCGGCCCCGCTCACCAGGTCGTCGAAGGTGGCGCCCTTGGCGAGGCCGCCGGCGATCCAGACGATCGGGTCGTACGCCGCGAGGGATGCCTCCGCGGCGTGGGTGTTGGTGGCCTTGGAGTCGTCGATGTACGTCACCGAGGCGACGTCCGCGACATGCTCGATGCGGTGCGGGTCGGGGCGGAAGGCCCGCAGCCCGTCGCGTACCGCCGCGGGCTCCACACCGAAGGCGCGGGCCAGGGCCGCCGCCGCGAGGGCGTTGGCGATGTTGTGCGGAGCCGGCGGGTCGACGTCGCCGACCTCGGCCAGTTCCTGCGCCTGCTTCTGCCGGTTCGCCACGAAGGCCCGGTCGACGAGGATGCCGTCGACCACACCGAGCTGCGAGGGGCCGGGGGTGGCCAGGGTGAAGCCGATGGCCCGGCAGCCCTCTTCGACGTCGGCCTCGCGCACCAGGTCCTCGGTCGCCCCGTCGGCCACGTTGTACACGCAGGCGACGCTGTTGCCCTCGTAGATACGGCCCTTGTCGGCTACGTACGCCTCCATGGAACCGTGCCAGTCGATGTGGTCCGGCGCCAGGTTGAGAACGGCCCCGGAGTGGGCGCGCACCGAGGGCGCCCAGTGCAGCTGGTAGCTGGAGAGCTCGACGGCCAGGACGTCGTACGGCTTCTCGTCCAGGACCGCGTCCAGGAGGGAGACGCCGATGTTCCCGACCGCGGCCGTCCGCAGCCCGGCCGCTTCGAGGATCGAGGCGAGCATCCGGACCGTCGTGGTCTTTCCGTTGGTGCCGGTGACCGCGAGCCACGGGGCGGGTTCCCTGCCGTCCAGGCCCCGCAGCCGCCAGGCCAGTTCGACGTCGCCCCATACGGGGACGTCCGCCTCGGCGGCTGCGAGGAAGAGCGGCTTGTCGGGCTTCCAGCCCGGGGCCGTGACGATCAGCTCCGTGGACTCGGGCAGGGTCGCCCCGTCGCCGAGGCGCACGGTGATGCCGAGCGCCTCCAGCTCGGCGGCCTGGGTGCGGGAGCGCTCGTCGTCGCCGTCGTTGACGACGGTGACGCGTGCCCCGAGTCCGTGCAGGACACGCGCCGCGGGGATCCCGCTGACGCCGAGCCCGGCGACCGTGACGTGCTTGCCCTGCCAGTCCACGTTGCTCACTTCTTGGCTGCCCATCCCGCGTAGAAGAGGCCGAGGCCGACGATCACGCACATGCCCTGGATGATCCAGAAGCGGACCACCACAAGGACTTCGGACCACCCCTTGAGTTCGAAGTGGTGCTGGAGCGGGGCCATGCGGAACACGCGCTTGCCGGTCATCTTGAACGAGCCGACCTGGATGACCACGGACATGGTGATCATCACGAAGAGGCCGCCGAGGAGGGCGAGCAGGAACTCCGTACGGGAGCAGATCGCGAGTCCCGCGAGGGCGCCGCCGAGGGCGAGCGAACCGGTGTCGCCCATGAAGATCTTGGCGGGCGAGGTGTTCCACCACAGGAAGCCGAAGCAGGCGCCCATCAGGGCGGACGCGACGACCGCGAGGTCGAGTGGATCGCGTACTTCGAAACAGGCACTGGGGTTGGTCAGGGTGTCCGCGTTGGCGCAGGACTCCTGGAACTGCCACAGGCCGATGAAGGTGTACGCGCCGAAGACCATCACCGACGCGCCGGTGGCCAGGCCGTCCAGACCGTCGGTCAGGTTCACGCCGTTGGACATGGCGAGAATCATGAACAGCGCCCAGACGCAGAAGAGCACCGGGCCGATGGACCAGCCGAAGTCCTCGACGAACGACAGCCGGGTGGAGGCCGGGGTGTTGCCGCGGGCGTCGGCGAACTGGAGCGAGAGCACCGCGAAGGCGATGCCGACGATCAGCTGGCCGGCCATCTTCGCCTTGGCCCGCAGGCCGAGCGAACGCTGCTTGACGATCTTGATGTAGTCGTCGAGGAAGCCGACCAGACCCATTCCCGCCATCAGGAAGAGGACCAGCACGCCGGAGAAACGCATCTCCTCGCCGGTGATCACCTTGGCCAGGACGTACGCGATGATCGTCGCCAGGATGAAGGCGATACCACCCATGGTGGGCGTGCCCTGCTTGCTGCCGTGGCTGCGCGGGCCATCGTCCCGGATGAACTGCCCGTAGCCCTTGCGGGCCAGGAGTTTGATCAGCAGCGGGGTACCGACCAGGGTCAGGAAGAGCCCGATGGCCCCCGCGAAGAGGATCTGCCTCATGGAACGGCGACCTCGCCCTCGGTCGAGTTCTCCAGCAGTGCCAGGGCGACCTTCTCCAGGCCGACCGACCGGGACGCCTTCACCAGCACGACGTCTCCCGGGCGCAGTTCACTGCGCAACAGGTCGACGGCCGCCTGTGCGTCGGACACGTGCACCGACTCCTCACCCCACGAACCCTCGTTATATGCGCCCAGTTGCAGCCAGGAGGCTTCTCTTCCTCCGACTGCGACGAGCTTGCTGACGTTGAGCCGGACGGCGAGCCGTCCGACAGCGTCGTGCTCGGCGAGCGACGCGTCACCGAGCTCGGCCATCTGACCGAGCACCGCCCACGTACGTCCCCCTCCGGCCCGTGAGGCTTTGCCCATGGCAGCCAGCGCACGGAGTGCGGCTCTCATGGATTCGGGGTTCGCGTTGTAGGCGTCATTGACGACCGTCACACCGTCCGGACGCTCGGTGACCTCCATGCGCCAGCGGGAGAGGGTGCCCGCCTCGGAGAGCGCCACGGCGATCTCAGTCACGGACATGCCCAACTCATGGGCGACGGCGGCCGCGGCGAGCGCGTTCGACACGTGGTGCTCACCGTACAGGCGCAAGGTCACGTCGCTGCACCCGGTGGGTGTGTGGAGCTCGAAAGCGGGGCGCCCGTCCTCGGTGAGCCGGACGTTCTCACCCCGTACGTCCGCATCCGCGGCCTCTCCGAAGAGCAGGACCCGGGCTTTTGTACGGGCGGACATGGCCCGGACGAGGTGGTCGTCCGCGTTGAGGACGGCCACGCCGCCCTCCGCCGCGGCGGGGAGGGCCTCCACGAGCTCACCCTTGGCCTCGGCGATCGCCTCGCGGCTGCCGAACTCGCCGATGTGCGCGGTGCCCACGTTGAGGACCAGGCCGATCCGCGGGGGCGTGAGACCGGTCAGGTAGCGGATGTGGCCGACGCCGCGGGCGCCCATTTCGAGGACGAGGTGCTGGGTCTCCTCGGTGGCGCGCAGCGCGGTGAGCGGCAGGCCGAGCTCGTTGTTGAAGGACCCCGGGGTCCAGACGGTGGGGCCCTTGCGCTCCAGGAGCTGGGCGATCAGGTCCTTGGTGGACGTCTTGCCCGCCGAGCCGGTGAGCGCGACGAGCGTGGCTCCGAGCCGCTGGACGACGGCGCGCGCGAGAGCGCCGAGTGCCGCCTCGACGTCGTCGACGACGATCGCCGGAACACCGACGGGGCGGGCGGCCAGCACTGCCGCCGCGCCCGCCTCGACGGCGCGCTGCGCGAAGTCGTGGCCGTCGGTCCGCTCGCCCGGGAGGGCGACGAACAGGCTGCCGTGCTTCACCTCTCGGGAGTCGATGACGACGGGCCCGTCGACGGTGACTGCCGGATCGGGTATGTCGTGCGGCTGCCCGCCGACGATTTCGGCGATCTCGGTGAGGGAAAGGGTGATCACTTGGTCATCCCTGACTGTTGTTCTCGTGGGTGTGGGCGCGGTCCGCGGTGCCCTCGGGGGCGCCCTCGGTGCTCTCGCGGCCCATGGAGCGCGCGATGGCGGCGCGCAGGACCTTGCGGTCGTCGAAGGGGCGTACCACTCCGTGGATGTCCTGGCCCTGCTCGTGTCCCTTGCCCGCGACGAGGACGGTGTCGCCGGGTTCGGCGCGCGCGACGGCCGCGGCGATGGCCGCGGCCCGGTCGGCGTCGACGAGGACGTCGCCGCGCTCGTGGACGGGGACCTCGGCGGCGCCCGAGAGCATCGCGGCGAGGATGGCCAGGGGGTCTTCGGAGCGGGGGTTGTCGGAGGTCAGTACGGCGGTGTCGGCGAGGCGGGCCGCCGCGGCGCCCATCGGGAGGCGTTTGGTGGTGTCCCGGTCGCCGCCGCAGCCGAGCACGATGTGGACCCTGCCCTCGGTGACCTTGCGCAGGGAGCGCAGGACGGACTCGACCGCGTCCGTCTTGTGGGCGTAGTCGACGACGGCGAGGTACGGCTGTCCGGCGTCCACGCGCTCCAGCCGGCCGGGGACGCCCGGGACGGCCGCGACACCGTCGGCGGCGGTCTGCGGGTCGACACCCGCGACGGCCAGGGTGACGATCGCGGCGAGGCTGTTGGCGACGTTGAACGGGCCGGGCAGCGGGGCCTTGGCGCTGATCCGCTCACCCTTGGGGCCGACGACCCGGAAGGTGCTGTCCTGCGGGCCCACCTCGACGTCCTCGGCACGCCAGTCGGCGTCCGGGTGGCCCTCCGCGGAGAAGGTGACGACAGGGACGGTGGCCTCGGCGATCAGCCGGCGGCCGTACTCGTCGTCGAAGTTGACGACTCCCTGCCTGCTGCGGAGCGGGGTGAAGAGCTGTGCCTTGGCCTGGAAGTAGTCCTCCATGCCGGAGTGGAACTCCATGTGCTCCGGGCTGAGGTTGTTGAAGACGGCGACGTCGAAGACGCAGCCGTCGACCCGGCCGAGCACCAGCGCGTGGCTGGAGACCTCCATGGCGACCGCCTCGGTGCCCCGTTCGCGCATGACGGCGAAGAGGGCCTGGAGGTCGGTGGCTTCGGGGGTGGTCCGCTCGGACTTGATCCGCTCGCCACCGATCCGCATCTCGACGGTGCCGATCAGCCCGGTGTTGCGGCCGGCGCCGCGCAGTCCGCCCTCGACGAGGTACGCCGTGGTGGTCTTGCCGGACGTTCCGGTGATCCCGATCTGGAGCAGGTCCGCGCCGGGCCGCCCGTAGATCTCCGCGGCGATTTCGCCCATACGGCCCCGCGGGTCCTCGGTGACGAGGACCGGGAGCCCGGTGGTGGCGGCGCGCTCGGTGCCTGCCGGGTCGGTGAGGACCGCGACCGCGCCGAGCCCCGCGGCCTGGGCGGCGAAGTCGGCTCCGTGGAACCGGGCGCCGGGCAGGGCCGCGTAGACATCGCCCGGGCGCACGGCCCGCGAGTCATGGGTGATGCCGGTGACCTCGCCCGGCCCGGGTGGTTCGACACCGAGCATGGCTGCCAGCTCGCCGAGGGAAGTGGGCCGGAGCCGGTCCGGTCGAGGCGCTCCCGGGTAGCTCACAGGCGCGTCCTTCTGGGTGTTCTGGGACTGATCAGGGTGGGGCACGGCGGTGAGCGTACCGGGCTCACCCGGCCTCTCGCGAAGTGAGGGGCCGGGGTCGCGGTACTTCTCGTTCCGGTTCCCGGGATCAGGGGTGATCGTTGTCACTGAGGGTTCCCTCGGGGCTACTGCGGATCGTGAGCCCGGCCAGGACCCGCAGCGCCCGCTGTGTCACTCGCCGGGCTGGAAGGACACCGGCAGCCGGGCGGGCTTACTGCCGGACGGTGCGGTCTGGAGCGTCTTGAGCGCGAACTCCATGACCTTCTTGTAGATCGGACCGCAGGTCTGGCCGCCGAAGTAGCTGCCCTGGGTGGGGTTCTGGATCGCGCAGTAGACCGTGACCTGCGGATTGTCGGACGGTGCGAAGCCCGCGAAGGAGGCGGTGTAGCCGCGGTAGCCGCCGCGCTCCGGGTCGACGCGGTTGGCCGTACCAGTCTTGCCCGCGACCCGGTAGCCCGGGATCGCCGCCTTGGTCCCGGTGCCTTCGTGGTCGTCGACCACGGACTCGAGCATGACCGACAGCGTCCTGGCGGTCTTCTCGCTGACCACCCGGGTCTGTTCGGGGGCGGGCGCGGCGGTGTATCCGCCGTCCGCGTCCCTGGTCCCGCGCACGAGGGTGGGGGCGGTCCTGACGCCTCCGTTGGCGATCGTCGAGTAGACCGATGCGGCCTGCATGGCGTTCAGGGAGAGGCCCTGGCCGAACGGGATCGTGTACTGCTGCGAGGTCGACCAGTCCTGCGGCTTCGCGAGGAGGCCGGGTGACTCGCCGGGGTAGCCGAGTCCGGTGACGGAACCGATGCCGAATTTGCGCAGATACGAGTAGAGGACCTTGTTGGACTCCGCCTGGGTCCTGCCGAGCTGACCCGTCGCCAGGATGGTGCCGATGTTGCTCGACTTGGCGAGTACGCCGTTGAGCGTGAGGTACCAGGTGGGGTGGTCGACGTCGTCCCTGAACAGCCGGTCCCCGCGGTGCAGGCGGTTGGGGACCGTGACGTGGGTGTCGGGCGTGGCGGCCTTCTCCTCCAGCACGGCGGCCATGGACATGACCTTGCTGGTGGAACCCGGCTCGTACACGTCCTGGAGCGCCGCGTTGCCCAGGGTCGCGGCGCCGGCCTGCGAGATGTCGTTCGGGTCGTAGCCCGGAGCGTTGGCCATGGCCAGCACCTCGCCGGTCCGCGTGTTCTGGACGATCACATAGCCGCGGTCCGCCTTGGACTTCTTCACCTGGTCGGAGATGGCCCGCTGGGCCGCCCACTGGATGTCACGGTCGATCGTGAGCTCGATGTCGGCTCCGGGGACGGCCGGGACCTCTCTGGCTCCGGCCGTGGGCACGCGGCGGCCGCCGGACTGGGCGTACCGGACCTTTCCGTCCTGCCCGGCCAGTTCCTTGTTCAGCTTCGACTCGAGGCCGCCGCCGCCCTTGCCCTCGCCGTTGACGAATCCCAGTATCCCGGCGGCCAGATCACCGTTGGGGTAGACCCGTTTGGTGGTGGGCTCCTGGAGGACACCCGCGAGCACGTTCGCCCCCGGACCGCCGTTGGCCCTGTCCTTCTGTGCCTTCTCCGCGAAGGCGGCCTTGAGGTCCTTGATCTGCTTCCAGACCTGCGGGGTCTGCCTGCTCGCCAGGAGCGTGTAGCGGCTCTTGGGCGCCGAAAGCTTCTTCGTCAGCTCCTCGACGTCCTTGCCGAGGATCGGGGCGAGGAGCGCGGCGGCCTGCTGCGGCGCGTCCGGGGCCTTGCTGTCCTCGGGCGTGAACATCTTGGGGTCGGCGGTGATGTTGTGCGCGTCGACGCTGGTGGCCAGGGCGATCCCGTTGCGGTCGGTGATCTCCCCCCGTTCGGCGGCGACCGTGTACTCCAGGTAGCGGTTCTGCTGGGCCTTGGCCGCGTACGTGCTGGCATCGACGGCCTGGACCTGGAGGAGCCGGACGACGAACGCCAGCATGATGACCGTCAGACCGAGGCCGACCAGCCGCAGACGTGGGCGGGGGCTGCCGAGGCGGAGGGAACGCGGGGTGCTGCTGCGCGGCCGCCCCGACGAGGGGCGTGGACGGCGGGCCGCGGGCCGGGGGCGGCCGGAGCCTCCTGTCGCGTTACGGGGGCGTGCCGGGCCGGGTACGCGGCGGCGCGGCGGTTCCTTGGACGACACTGCGTCACCTGCCGGGGCTCGTCGTGGGCGGGGGCGCCGAAGCGCGCTGCCGCGCGGTCGGCGTGGTCTCTGCTCCGGGCTCGGGCTCTCTTACGGCGGAGGCCCGCCCCAGGGCGCCGGGGGTACGGGAGTCCTGGGCGGACGCGGCCTGTGACGCGGGCTGCGAGGCGCCGGGCGAAGGCGGCCCGGAGGCGGACTGCGAGGCCGAGGGGTCCGGCGCGATGGCGTCGGAGCCATCGGCGGAAGGGGTGGGCGCGCTGTCGGGCGAGGTCTCCACCGGCTGCGGCGGTGCCGTGGGGAGCGGGTCGGCGGTGGACTCCACGGGCACACCCCGCACCTTGCCGTCCGGGCTCAGGAAAGCGGGACTGCCGCCCGGCACCATGCCCAGTTCCCTGGCGCGCCGCTCCAGCGCGTCCGGCTCGGAGTAGCTGTCGACGTCCCGCTGGAGGGCCTGCTGCTCGTCGGTGAGCTCCGTGGTCTCCCGCTTGAGTTCACTCAGCCTGAACGAACCTTCGTTGAGGGCGGAGTTCAGCAGGAGCAGCGTGATCAGGCCACCGCCCAGGAGCAGCACGACGAGCAGGACGAAGGGGGTACGGGCCGCGTTGCTGGGCCCCGACGGCATCAGCCGGGCGAGCCGCGCGGCCCGCCCCCTCAACTGTTCGGCCGGTTTGGTCACGGCATCGCCTCGGACGTCCCGGGTGCCGGGCCGGCCGGAGCGGAGATCCTCATCGCTCCTCCTCGCGGATGCGCTGGGCGCCGCGCAGCCGGGCGGGGGCGGCGCGCCGGTTCTCCGCGACCTCCTCCTCCGTGGGCAGCTCCGCACCGCGGGTCAGCAGCTTCAGCCGTGGCTGGTAACGCTCGGGGACGACGGGCAGGCCGGGGGGCGCGGTGTTGGCGGCGCCGGCCGCGAAGACCTGCTTGACCAGCCGGTCCTCGAGCGAGTGGTACGAGAGAACGGCGATACGGCCGCCGACGGCGAGGGAGTCCACAGCGGCCGGGATGGCCCGCTCGAGCACGGTGAGCTCGCCGTTGACCTCGATGCGCAGGGCCTGGAAGGTGCGCTTGGCCGGGTTCCCGCCGGTTCGCTTGGCGGCCTGCGGCAGCGAGTCACGGATCAGCTCGACGAGCCGGGCGCTGTTGGTGAAGGGCTCCTTCTCGCGCTCGCGCACGACGGCGGAGACGATCCGCTTGGCCTGCTTCTCCTCGCCGTACTGCCGCAGGATCCGTACGAGCTCGCCCGGCGGGTAGGTGTTGAGCACCTCGGCTGCGCCGATCCCGGTGGTCTGGTCCATGCGCATGTCGAGGGGGGCGTCCTGGGCGTACGCGAATCCCCGGTCGGCCTCGTCGAGCTGCATGGAGGAGACACCGAGGTCGAAGAGCACGCCCTGGACCTTGGGGATGCCCAGACGGTCGAGGACCTCGGGCAGTTCGTCGTAGACGGCGTGCACCAGGGTGGCGCGGTCGCCGTATGGAGCGAGGCGCTCGCCGGAGAGCCGGAGCGCCTCCTTGTCGCGGTCGAGTGCGATCAGCCGGACCGTCGGGAAGGCGGCGAGGAGTGCCTCGCTGTGCCCGCCGAGACCGAGGGTGCAGTCGACGACGACCGGTGGCCGGGGGCCCGGGTCCTCCAGAGCCGGGGCCAACAGGTCCAGGCATCGCTGGAGCATCACCGGGACGTGTCGGGTCTGGCTCATGCGCCCTCTCAGGCTCGGTTGATGCACGGCTCGCGCGTGCGGCCTGGTCCCCGCCCGCTCGGAAGGGGAGGTCCACCGGCGCCGGGGAAGTGGCGCCGACCGACCGGAGAGCGGGAGAGGGCCGGGCCGCACGCACGCCGCACATCACGGGGGCGTACGGAATATGAAGAATGTGCGAGGTGTGTCGGTAACTTCGCGTCACTTTAGTCCACCCTGCCATTCGATCGATTCCCGATCAACGAAGCGGGCAGCGCGTCGCACCGGCCTCTTTCTGCGCGCGAGCTCACTCGGCCGGGTGTACCTGAGTGAGGCTTGTGGGTTACCTCACAACAAGCCTCGTTGACGTTCTTTGTCCCCTTCCACAGCACGCCGTGGCCGGCCGCGAACGCTAACGTCATATCCATGTCGACTTCCTCGCACTCCCCTGCCGAATCCGCCGCACCCGCCGCAGGCGAGGCCCGTTCCGGCGGCACGGTCACCGACCGGCTGGTCGAGGCGAACGCCCGCTACGCGGACAAGTTCCGTGACCCGGGCATGGACGCCCGGCCCGTCCTGCGCGTAGCCGTGGTCGCCTGCATGGACGCCCGTCTCGACCTGCACGACGCGCTCGGTCTCGAGCTCGGTGACTGCCACACGATCCGTAACGCGGGCGGTGTGGTCACCGACGACGTGATCCGCTCCCTGACCATCAGCCAGCGTGCACTCGGTACCCGCAGCGTGATCCTCATCCACCACACCAACTGTGGCCTGGAATCGCTCACCGAGGACTTCCGGCAGGAGCTGGAGCACGAGGTCGGCCAGCGGCCGGTCTGGGCGGTCGAGGCGTACTCCGACGCCGACCAGGACGTACGTCAGTCGATGCAGCGGGTGCGCACGTCACCGTTCCTGCTGCACACGGACGACATCCGCGGTTTCGTCTTCGACGTGACCACCGGCCTGCTGCGCGAGATCCTGCCCGCGTCCTGACCTCCCGGTCCCGCCCGGTACGCCGTGAGCGGCGAGAGCGCTCCGAATTCGGACCAACACCCGACATATCGCACCCACTTATCCACAGGCGAGTGACACGAAGCGGTAACGGCAACAAGAATGCGGATGTGACACTCCACGGGCCTTCCGCGGGGTGTCCGTATGTCGGGGTGGGCCGGGCAGCGATGCGCGTCGGCCCTGCACAAAGGTGCCGAGGAGGGCCGGGTGACGACCTATGACGATCGAGCGAGCCTCACAGATCTGACCACCACAGTGGAGCAGGTGCGCAGGTCGGTGGAGAGTGTGATCGAGGGCAAGCCCGAGGTCGTACGGCTTTCGCTGACCGTGTTGCTCGCGGAAGGACACCTCCTCATCGAGGACGTCCCCGGAGTCGGCAAGACGATGCTGGCCAAGGCTCTGGCGCGGTCCATCGACTGCTCGGTGCGGCGTATTCAGTTCACTCCCGACCTGCTGCCATCGGACATCACCGGGGTGTCGATCTTCGACCAGCAGCGGCGGGACTTCGAGTTCAAACCGGGCGCGATCTTCGCCCAGATCGTGATCGGCGACGAGATCAACCGCGCGTCGCCCAAGACCCAGTCGGCGCTGCTGGAGTCGATGGAGGAACGCCAGGTCACCATCGACGGGCAGACGTACGAACTGCCCAACCCCTTCATGGTGGTGGCCACGCAGAACCCGGTCGAGATGGAGGGCACCTACCCGCTGCCCGAGGCCCAGCGCGACCGCTTCATGGCCCGGGTGTCGATCGGTTATCCGAGCCCCGAGGCCGAGCTGCAGATGCTCGACGTGCACGGCGGGGTCTCGCCGCTGGACGACCTCCAGCCGGTGGCACACGCCCACGACATCGTGAAGCTGATCGACGCGGTGCGTACGGTCCACGTGGCCGATTCCGTCCGGAGGTACGCGGTGGAGCTCGTGGGCGCCACCCGTAACCATCCGGATCTCCGCCTCGGGGCGTCACCGCGCGCGACCCTGCATCTGCTGCGTGCGGCGAAGGCGTCGGCCGCCCTCAGCGGGCGCGAGTACGCCCTGCCGGACGATGTGCAGGCCCTCGCTGTGGCGGTGCTCGCCCACCGGCTGCTGCCCACCGCTCAGGCCCAGCTGAACCGCAGGACCGCCGAGCAGGTGGTCCTGGAGATCCTGCAGCGCACACCCGTACCCACCTCGGCCGGCGGCGGGCCGGCACCGGCCGTACCGCCGCACCAGCCCGGCCGCCCGGTGTACGGCCAGCAGCCGCCCGGCACTCGGCGGCTGTGATGGCGGCCGGGGGGCCCGGCGCCGTGGACAACGACGGTGACAAGGGCGGCCTCCGGGCCGCCCTCAGCGGGCTGACCACACGCGGCCGGTCCTTCCTCGCCGCCGGGGTCGCCGCCGCGGTCTGCGCCTACGTGCTGGGCCAGGGCGATCTGCTACGGGTCGGCCTGCTGCTCGCCGTGCTGCCGCTGATCTGCGTGACCGTGCTCTACCGCACCCGCTACCGCGTCACCGGCAGCCGCTGGCTGTCGCCGTCGCGGGTGCCCGCGGGGTCGGAGGCTCGGGTGCATCTGCGGATGGACAACATCTCCCGGCTGCCCACCGGTCTCCTCATGCTCCAGGACCGCGTGCCGTACGTGCTCGGTCCGCGGCCCCGGTTCGTGCTGGACCGGGTGGAGGCGGGAGGCAGGCGCGAGGTGTCCTACCGGGTCCGGTCGGATCTGCGCGGACGCTACCCGCTGGGGCCCTTGCAACTGCGGCTCAGTGATCCGTTCGGGATGTGCGAGCTGACCCGTTCGTTCAGCGCGTACGACACCCTCACCGTCATCCCCCGCACCGAGTCGCTGCCGACCCTGCGACTGGCCGGCGAGGCTTCTGGGTACGGCGACGGGCGGCAGCGGTCGCTGGCCCTGGCCGGGGAGGACGATGTCATTCCGCGCGGCTACCGGCACGGTGACGACCTCCGCCGCGTGCACTGGCGCTCCACCGCGCGCTACGGCGAACTGATGGTGCGCCGGGAGGAGCAGCCGCAGCGGGCCAGGTGCACGGTGCTGCTGGACACCCGGCGCATCGCCTACCAGGGGGCCGGCCCGGATTCGGCCTTCGAGTGGGCCGTCTCGGGAGCGGCTTCGGCGCTGGTGCACATGCTGGAGCGGGGCTTCGCCGTACGACTGCTCACGGACGACGGCAGTTCGGTGCCGGGCGAGGGTTCCGACGGCTTCGCCGGATCGACCCAGGAGTCCGCGGATTCCGCGGGACTGATGATGGACACGCTCGCGGTCGTCGACCATTCGGACGGCGGCGGTCTGTCGCGCGCCTACGACGTACTGCGCGGCGGCAACGAAGGGCTCCTGATCGCCTTCTTCGGCGACCTCGACGAGGAGCAGGTGGCGGTGGCGAGCCGCATGCGGCAGCGCAGCGGCGCCGCCGTGGCGTTCGTAGTGGACAGCGAGGGCTGGGTACGGGGCGGGGACGGAACGCCGCCCGCCCCGGTCGAGGGGCGCCTGCGGCTGCTGCGCGAGGCGGGCTGGACGGCCGTGGCCGTCCCGCCCGGGACACGGCTCACCCGGCTGTGGCAGCAGGCGGGGCAGCAGCACGGCGACACGCAGTCCACCGCGACCGGCGGACATACGGGTTTCTCTGGGGGATGGTCATGAGCGGTCGAGGACGGCTCGCGCTGTGCGCGTTCGCGGCGACGCTGATGGCGTCGGCCGCCCTGTTGCCGCTGGTCGAACCGGCCGGCTGGATTCTGCAGGCCGCGCTTCTGCTGGCGATCCAGAGCGGGGTGGGCGCACTGGCCCGCCGGGTGCCGTCGGCGAGGACGCTGACGGTCGCCGCACAGGCTCTGGTCACCGTGGTGCTGCTGACCGTGGCGTTCGCCAGGGA
Source organism: Streptomyces sp. NPDC058620 (assembly GCF_042717135.1). NCBI lineage: Bacteria > Bacillati > Actinomycetota > Actinomycetes > Kitasatosporales > Streptomycetaceae > Streptomyces > Streptomyces sp. NPDC058620. The sequence continues at coordinate 2,164 of NZ_JBHXQO010000022.1, read as the reverse complement.
CCAGGCACTCTTCGGTGTGCTGCCCGGTCCCCAGGCCGTCGAGTGGCTCGGGGAGCTGTTCTCGGCGGGCACCGCCGACGTCGGCAAGTACGCGATCCCGGCTCCCGCGACGGACGGCATCCGGCTGCTGCTGGTCGGCGGTGTGCTGCTGATCGGTCTCGCGGTGGACGCGCTCGCGGTGACCTTCCGCAGTGCGGCCCCGGCCGGGCTGCCTCTGCTCGCGCTCTACTCGGTCGCCGCCGGGCTGTCCGAAGGAGGCGCGGGCTGGCTCTGGTTCCTGCTCGCCGCCTCCGGCTATCTGCTGTTGCTGCTGGCCGAGGGCCGCAACCGGCTCTCCCAGTGGGGGCGGGTCTTCGGCGGCGCGACCAGGTCGTCGGGCGGTCTGACCGCCGGTATCGCGGATTCGGGCGGGCGGGCGCTCGCCTCGGTCCGCACCGGACGGCGCATCGGGGTACTGACGCTCGGAATCGCCCTCGTCGTCCCGGCGGCGCTGCCCGCTCTCGACGGCGGGCTCCTGGCGGGCTCGGGCGCGGGGACGGGGAAGGGCGGCGGCGGGGGCACGATCTCCGCGGTCAATCCCCTCGTCTCGCTCCAGAACAACCTGAACCAGCCGGAGGACCGGGAGGTGATGTCGTATCGCACCAACTCCGGGGCCCCGGAAGACTTCTATCTGCGCATCCTGGCCCTGGACCAGTTCAACGGGAGCGAGTGGCGGCCGTCGACCCGCCGGCTGACGGATGTGCCGGGACGGCTCCCGCGGCCCGTGGGTCTGGGATCCGGTGTCGCCGTCACGGAGATCAGGACGAACCTCTCCTCGTCGCCCTCCTACCAGCAGACGTATCTGCCGCTCCCCTACCCCGCGACCGAGGTGAAGATCGGCGGACGCTGGCGGTACGAGCCCGAGGGCCGCACTCTCGTCGGGGACGACGGGCAGACGACGGGCAATGCGACGTACGAGGTCAGCAGCCTGGTGGTGCGGCCGACCGCGGACCAGCTCGCCGCGGCGGGCCCGCCGCCGCCGGACCTGGCACGGGAGTACACCGAGGTGCCCGATTCACTGCCGGACGTGGTCCGCAGGACCGCGGCCGAGGTGACGAAGGGCTCCGCCAACGCGTACGAGAGGGCTGTCGCCCTGCAGGACTGGTTCGCATCGGAGGGCGGCTTCACCTACGACACGACGGTGAGTTCCGGGACGGGAACAGCGGCGATCGGCCGGTTCCTGCGGGACAAGCAGGGCTTCTGCGTCCACTTCTCGTTCACGATGGCGGCGATGGCACGGACCCTGGGCATCCCGGCCCGGGTCGCGGTGGGCTTCACACCCGGGACGTTCCAGGCGAACGGCTCGGTGTCCGTCGGCCTGCGCGACGCCCATGCGTGGCCCGAGCTGTACTTCGAGGGCACGGGGTGGACCCGGTTCGAGCCGACTCCGACCCGGGGCTCCACCCCCTCGTACACGCTGCCGGACGCCCCCACAGGCGGTACGAACGACCCCGCGCAGCCGTCGGAGGGTGCTTCGCAGGCGCCGTCGGCCGCCCCGTCCGCCTCGCAGAACTGTCCGGAGCAGATGCGCCGACAGGGTGAGTGCGGTCCCTCGGCGGTGCCGGGTGCGGTGGGTCCCACCGATCCGGGGACACCGGTGCGCACCGTGGTGCTGCTGAGTGTCGGTGCCCTGCTGGTACTGGTGCTGCCTCTGATCCCGCTGCTCTGGCGGACCCGGGCACGCGGGCGCAGGCTGGCCTCCTCCGGGGGCCGTACGCCTGCGGACGCCATGGCCAGAACGATGGCGGCCTGGCGTGAGCTCACGGACACGGCCTGGGATCACGGCATCCCGCCGGACGAGTCCCAGACGCCGCGCAGGGCCGCGGCGCGGATCGTGCGGCTGGGCGAGCTCGACGGCACCGCGGCGGCCTCGGCGCACCGGGTGGCGGGCGCGGTGGAGCAGGTGCTGTACGCCCCGCAGCCACGGGCGGCCACGGGGCTCACCGAGGACGTCCTGGCCGTCCGGGCCGCTCTGCGGGCCTCCGTCAGCCGTCCGGCCCGGGTCCGTGCGGTGATCGCGCCCCGCTCGGCCGTCCGGGTGGTGTGGGCGGCTTCGGAGCGCTGGGCGGCGCTCGCCCGCCGGTGGGCGGAGCGACCGGGACGCGACCGGTGGGCCGGGCGATTC
>NZ_JBHXQO010000021.1:0-108988 GCF_042717135.1 Streptomyces sp. NPDC058620 | reverse complement strand
GCCACCGGATGTCCGGTGGCCGCCCCTTTCGCGTGCCTCAGAGTGCGAGGTGGCGCCGCAGGGCCGTGTCGATCTCGGTCATACGCTGGCGGGGGACGGTGCCGATGCGCTTCAGTACGCGTTCCAGGGAGACTGCCCTGACCTGCTCACACTGGACCTTCGAGTCCCTCGGTAGCCCGCTCTCCGCAGACGTGAGCAGCGCCTGGAATGTGAGAACACGTGCGGTGTTCGAGGTCAGGGGCAGGACGGTGATCACCCCTCGCCCGTTCGACTCGACGGACTGGTTGGCGGCGTTGTTGGACACGATCACGGCCGGTCTGACCTTGTTGGCCTCGCTGCCCTTGGCAGGTTCGAGATCGACCAGGTGAATATCGCCTCTACGCATCAGCGATTCCGTCTCCGACGGTGCGGTCCCAAAGAACCGCGTCCTCGCTCGCGTCCCATTCTTCGAACGCCTCGGTGTACTCCGCTTCGAGCCCGGCCTCCCGAAGCAACTCGATCGCGGCGTGGATCACCGCCGACCGGGAGTCCGCCTCGGTCTTCGCGGCGTACTCGTCGACGAAGGCGACATCCTCCTGCGGCAAGCTCACACTGATCTTCATACCTACCATGCTACCAGTGGTAGGAACAACCCCGCCACCCAAGGTGAAGCTTCAGGTGTTACCCGCGCAGCACCTCGAAGTGGAAGCACCCGTACTCCACGGCCCGCACGTGCACCAGCGCCACCTCGGGATCGGTGAACGCCTCCTCGAACGCCGCGTCGAACCCGCGCTCCTCCTCGGCCGGGATCTCCAGCAGCCGGCCGCCGACGATCCGGCCCTCCGCGCTGTAACGCCGCAGGACCCGCAGCGCACCGGCCCGCGAGAACGGATACCCGGCCCGCTGCCCCGCCGGTCCCTCGCACTCCTCGGCGTGGATGAAGACAGGCCCCTGCTCGTCGTACGCCCCGGGCTTCGCCCAGCTCGCGGCCGCCCAGCGGCGCAGCGGCGCGTACGAGACGAGCGCGATGCGCTCCCCCGGCTCCGCGCCCCGCAGGCAGCAGCGCAGCGGATCGCCCGCTTCCATGGCCGTGTACGGGACGCACGGGCGGCCCGCGTCGTCGGTCTCCCGGAGTTCCTTGAGCGCGGTCGGTTCGATGGGTCGTGCCTCGTAACTGGTCATGGTTCGAGGGTCGCGCGGCCCTCCCCGGGAGTCCGGCGGAAAACGGACATCGCGCTGCGCCCATCTCCCATGGAAGGATGGCCAAAAACTCGCATATCAAGGAGATGACCGCGTGCCTGGCACGAATCTGACCCGCGAAGAGGCACAGGAGCGGGCGCGCCTGCTGACCGTGGACGCGTACGAGATCGATCTCGACCTCTCCGGAGCGCAGGAGGGCGGCACCTACCGGTCCGTCACCACCGTGCGCTTCGACTCCGCCGAGGCCGGTGCGGAGACCTTCATCGACCTGGTGGCCCCGGCCGTGCACGAGGTCGTCCTGAACGGCAAGGCGCTGGACGTCGCCGCCGTCTTCCGTGACTCGCGCATCGCGCTGAAGCACCTGCACGCCGGCACCAACGAGCTGAAGGTCGTCGCCGACTGCGCGTACACCAACACCGGCGAGGGCCTGCACCGCTTCGTCGACCCGGTCGACGAGCAGGCGTACCTCTACACCCAGTTCGAGGTCCCGGACGCCCGCCGGGTGTTCGCGAGCTTCGAGCAGCCCGACCTGAAGGCGACCTTCCGCTTCAGCGTGAAGGCCCCGGCCGGCTGGACCGTGATCTCCAACTCGCCGACGCCGGAGCCCAAGGACGACCTCTGGGTCTTCGAGCCGACACCCCGCATCTCGACGTACATCACGGCCCTGATCGCCGGTCCGTACCACGCGGTGCACAGCAGTTACGAGAGGGACGGCCAGTCCGTACCGCTCGGCATCTACTGCCGCCCCTCGCTCGCCGAGTACCTCGACGCGGACGAGATCTTCGCGGTCACGCGGCAGGGCTTCGACTGGTTCCAGGAGAAGTTCGACTACGCGTACCCCTTCGCCAAGTACGACCAGCTCTTCGTCCCCGAGTTCAACGCGGGCGCGATGGAGAACGCGGGCGCGGTGACGATCCGCGACCAGTACGTGTTCCGTTCGAAGGTGACGGACGCGGCGTACGAGGTCCGTGCGGAGACCATCCTGCACGAGCTGGCCCACATGTGGTTCGGCGACCTCGTCACCATGGAGTGGTGGAACGACCTGTGGCTGAACGAGTCGTTCGCCACGTACACCTCGATCGCCTGCCAGGCGTACGCCGAGGGCTCCAAGTGGCCGCACTCCTGGACCACGTTCGCCAACTCCATGAAGACGTGGGCGTACCGCCAGGACCAGCTGCCGTCCACGCACCCGATCATGGCGGACATCAGCGACCTCGACGACGTCCTCGTCAACTTCGACGGGATCACGTACGCGAAGGGCGCCTCGGTACTGAAGCAGCTCGTGGCGTACGTCGGGATGGACGCGTTCTTCCAGGGCGTCCAGGCCTACTTCAAGGCCCACGCCTTCGGGAACACCCGGCTGTCCGACCTGCTGGGCGCGCTGGAGGAGACCTCCGGCCGTGACCTGAAGACCTGGTCGAAGCTGTGGCTGGAGACGGCCGGGATCAACATCCTGCGCCCGGAGATCGAGACGGACGAGAACGGTCACGTCACGTCCTTCACGGTCCTCCAGGAGGCCCCGGCGCTCCCCGCGGGCGCGAAGGGCGAGCCCACGCTGCGTCCGCACCGGATCGCGGTCGGCTGCTACGACCTCGACGAGGCCGGGAAGCTGGTCCGTACGAGCCGGATCGAGCTGGACGTCGACGGCGAGCGCACCACCGTGCCGTTCCCGGCGGACACCGCCCGTCCGGCGGTCATCCTCCTCAACGACGACGACCTCTCGTACGCGAAGGTCCGCCTCGACGAGGAGTCGCTGCGCGTCGTCACCGCCCACCTCGGCGACTTCGCCGAGTCCCTGCCGCGCGCCCTGAGCTGGGCCTCGGCCTGGGACATGACCCGCGACGGCGAGCTGGCGACGCGCGACTACCTCTCCCTCGTCCTCTCGGGCATCGGCAAGGAGTCGGACATCGGCGTCGTCCAGTCACTGCACCGTCAGGTGAAGCTGGCCCTGGACCTGTACGCGGCGCCGGAGGCCCGTGAGGCGGGCCTGACGCAGTGGACGGACGCCACGCTGGCCCACCTGCACGCGGCGGAGCCGGGCAGCGACCACCAGCTGGCCTGGGCCCGCGCCTTCGCGGCGACGGCCCGCAGCCCGCTCCAGCTGGACCTGCTCCAGTCCCTGCTGGACGGCACGGAGACGATCGAGGGCCTGGCCGTCGACACCGAGCTGCGCTGGGCGTTCGTGGAGCGGCTGGCCGCGACCGGACTGCTCGACGAGGAGGAGATCGCCGCCGAGTACGAACGCGACAAGACGGCGGCGGGCGAGCGCCACGCGGCGTCCGCGCGTGCGGCGCAGCCGAGGGCGGAGGCGAAGGCCGCGGCCTGGGCCTCGGTCGTCGAGTCCGACAAGCTGCCGAACTCCCTCCAGGAAGCGGTCATCAGCGGCTTCGTCCAGACGGACCAGCGGGAGCTGCTGGCCCCGTACACGGAGAAGTTCTTCGCGGCGGTCAAGGACGTCTGGGACTCGCGGAGCCACGAGATGGCCCAGCAGATCGCGGTCGGCCTGTACCCGTCCCTCCTGGTCTCGCAGGACACGCTGGACGCGACGGACGCCTGGCTCGCGTCGGCTGAGCCGAACGCGGCCCTGCGCCGGCTAATGTCGGAGTCCCGCGCGGGCGTCGAGCGCGCGCTGAAGGCCCAGGCGGCCGACGCGGCGGCTGCGACCGCCTGACGGACCGGCTGAACAGTGAGGGGGCGCCACCGACGGTGGCGCCCCCTCATCGCGTCCGCGGCCGTCTACTCCGTCACGTCCTGCGGATACCAGCGCAGTTCGACGGTGTTGCCGTCCGGGTCCTGAACGTAGACCGACTGCGCGTCGCCTCGTGCACCGAACCGCCCGGCCGGGCCCTCCAGCACGGTGAGGACGCCCGAGTCGATGAACTGCTGCCAGTCCAGCGGCTCGACGACCAGACAGATGTGGTCCACGTTGGACGCGCCCCGAGGACGGTCGAGCAGATCGATGATGGTCGTCGGACTGACCCGCACCGACGGGAACGGGACCTTGCCGGCCCGCCACTCCTCCACCCGGACCGGCTCCAGACCGAGCGGCCCGCAGTAGAACTCCAGGGCCCGCTCGACGTCCTGCACGTTGAGTACCAGATGATCGAAGGACTTGACTCTCAGCATGGGGCACCCTTCAGGGTCGTATGCCGACTGGTGTCGACTGGTGTCGCTTCTTCGCGAACCCCAAGACCCCTGACCCCCCGGAGTTGGTTCCGGCCGCCCCCTTCGGACGGCGTGGAAACCGCCCGTCGGGCGGGCGCTGGTGCGCGGCCGTCCGACGGGCGGGAGTGGGAAGGGGAGGGGTCAGGCGCCCGACTCCTCGTAGCGGCGGGTCAGCTCGGCCGTGCCCTGTTCCGTCAGGGAGCCGTGCAGGCGCATGCGGGCCACTCCGCCGTCGGGGAAGGCGTCGAGGCGGACGTGGGTGACCACCGCCTGGGCGCGCAGGACGAAGCGGTGCGGGGTGTCCGGCTGGAGCCTCGTGCGCGGGACGATCTCGAACCATTCGCCCGTCTCGCCGTCGCGGCCCTGGAGCGCGATCCAGCCGGCCGCGTTGCCCTTGAGGCAGGCGGTGTCGATCTCGACCGCGCGGACCGCGCCCTGGGCGGGCAGGCGGAAGCGGACCCAGTCGTTCGTGTCGCGGACCCGGCGGCGGCGGTTCTCCCAGCCGTCGTCCATCTTGCGGGAGGTGCCGGGCAGGATGATCTGGCCCGGTGAGGAGTAGAAGCGGTCCGAGGCGTCCTCGTACGTGCCGCCGTTCAGGATCGAGATCAGGTCGATCGTGCCGAGGGCCGCGAGCCAGGCCGGGTCGGGGACGACCTCGCCGTGGACGCGGAGGCGGGCGATGCCTCCGTCGGGGTGCTGGCAGAGGCGGATGTGGGTGTGGCGGCGGCCGCCGGTGACCTCGAAGCCGTTGGCGGCGTGGCCGCGTACGGGGGTGGGCGGGACGATCTCCTCCCACTTCACGTCGTCGGCGAGGAGCTCGGTGGGGCCGGGCGAGCCTTCGACGGCCGTCGCCTGGACCGAGACGCGCTGCGGGTAGTTGCCGCGGAAGTGGGCCGTGTCCACGATGAGGCCGCGGATGATGCCGGGCGCGCCGAGCCGGACGATGGCCCAGTCGTGCTCATCGGGCGCCGGGAAGGGGTGGGCGGCGTCGGCTCCGCGTCGGCGCCGGGTCTCCCAGCCGTCCATGATCTTGCCCTTGTGGCCGAAGCGCTCGGGGTCGAAGACGGCGCGCTCGCGGATGAGCAGGTTCTCGCGCTCGGCGAAGAACTCGTCGTTGGCGGCGATCACGCCCCCGCCGAGGCGGCGGTCGGCCAGGTCGACGAGCTCGGTGAAGGGGAGGTCCGTGGCGGTGCGGTAGTCGGCGTAGGGGTCGCCGCCGCCGTAGGGGGCCGCGTCATTGGCGTGGGGGTCGTTGTCCTGGAATGTGGTCTCGCTCGCGTCGAAGGTCATGTGATGACTGTCGTACCGAGTGACCCATCAGGTCCATCGAAAGTTTTCGCAGGGTCCGTTCAGTTCTGCTGAATGGTGGTGCGGGACCCGGCCACTGTCTCCAGCGCTTCGAGGACCCGGGCCACCGCCGGGCCTCCTTCCGCCCCCTGCCGTACCGCCGCCACCACATGGCGGCGCGGCTGGTCCGCGTCCAGGACCCGCATCACCACCCCGTCGCTGCGTTCCCCCGACGCCATCCGGGGAACCAGCGCGATCCCCATGCCCGCCTCGACCATGGCGAGGATCGCGCTCCAGCCGGCGGCGCTGTGGGCCTGCTCGGGCACGAAGCCCGCAGCCTCGCACGCGGCGGTCGTGATCTCCGACCAGGGGCCCGAACCGCCGTAGATCCAGGGTTCCGACGACAGGTCCGCGAGCCGCAGTCCGGGGGCCCCGGCGAGCCGGTGGCCGGCGGGCAGGGCCACGTCGAGGGGGTCGGCGAGGAGGGGGACGAGCGCGAAGCGGGGGTCGCGGGCGGTCGGGGCGTGCGCCGCGAGGGACAGGGCCAGGTCCACGTCGCCGGACGAGAGGAGTTCGTACGCCTCCGCCGCCTCCGCCTCCCGTACCCGAACCTCCGGGCCCGGGCGGTCCCCGGAGCGCAGGAGCCGGACCGCCGGGACGACCAGGGCGGGTACGGCCGTCGAGAAGGCGCCGACCCGTACCTCGCCCGCCTCGCCGCGCAGGTAGCCGGTGAGTTCGGCTTCGGCGCGCTCCAGCTGGGCGAAGACCACCTCGGCGTGGCGCAGGACCAGGTGGGCGGCGTCGGTGAGGCGGACCCGGCGGCCCTGGGCTTCGAGGAGGGGGACGCCGAGCTGCCTGGCAAGGTTGCTGAGTTGCTGGGAGACCGCGGACGGGGTCATCAGCAGCGCCTCGGCGGTCGCGGTCACGGTGCCCCGGTCGCGCAGGGTGCGGAGAATGCGGAGCTTCCTGACGTCCCACTCGGTCATGGGCGCAACCTACCCGGACTCGCGGAACGGGCCCGGACATGCCGGTGCACCGCGCGGTACCAGGTACCGGCGGTGCAGTCGGGAAGAGTCCTAGACCGTCTTCTTGGACTTGTCGAGCACCATGACCAGGCCCACGATCACCACGAACAGGGCGATGGGTGCCACGACATAAAGCCCGATCGTATCCATCGCGCTCAGACCCGGGCCCGGGTCGTCACCGTCGTCGCGGGTGAGAGCGAGCGCGGGCGACGACATGAGCAGCATCATCAGCGTCGTACCGGCTGCGACGGCGCCGGCGCGCATAGCGTTCTTCTTGTCCACGGTGCAAACGTAGCGAACGGCTACGAGCGGCGCGCGCCCGGGGGTGCCGTACGGGACCCGCGGTGCTCGGGGCGGGGGCTCAGCACCCCCATCAGCCGGTGCAGCCGGGGCGAGGAGGCAAGCTCCTCCAGGGTCACCGGATGCCCCTCCGCATCGGCGATGGGCAGGCGCCAGTTGGGGTACTGGTCCCAGGTGCCCGGCAGATTCTGCGGGCGGCGGTCGCCCACCGTGTCGGGGAGCCAGACGCCGGTCATCCGGGCAGGGGTGAGCAGCAGGAAGCGGTGGACCGCCCGGATCGCGGCCTCCTCGTCGCCGTCGCCCTCGGGCAGGAGACGGAGCCGTGCGAGGTACGCCAGCCACTCGGCGGTCTCGGTGGCGTCCTCGGTCAGCTCCTGCTCCAGCGGGCGGGTGAGCAGCCCCAGGCGGTGGCGGAGTGTCACGTGGTCACCCGTCAGCCGGGCGGCGGTGGAGGGCAGGTCGTGGGTGGTGGCCGTGGCCACGCAGTCCTGGCGCCACCGCTCGGGCGGCAGGGGCGCGCCCGTGCCGTCCCAGTCACGCTCGAACCAGAGCACGGAGGTGCCGAGCACACCACGCCGGGCGAGCGCCTCGCGGACGCCCGGCTCCACGGTGCCGAGGTCCTCCCCTATGACGACGGCACCGGCCCGGTGCGCCTCCAGGACGAGGACGGCGAGCATCGCCTCGGCGTCCTGGCCGACGTACGTGCCCTCGGTGGGCGGACGCCCCTCCGGCACCCACCAGAGCCGGAACAGCCCCATCACGTGGTCGATGCGCAGGGCGCCCGCGTGGGCGAGGAGGCCGCGCAGGAGGCCGCGGTACGGGGCGTAGCCCGAGGCGGCGAGCACGTCGGGGCGCCACGGGGGCAGCCCCCAGTCCTGACCGCGCGCGTTGAAGGCGTCCGGGGGCGCGCCGACCGACATCCCGCGCGCGAAGGCGTCCTGCTGGGACCACGTGTCGGCGCCGGCCGGGTGCACGCCCACGGCCAGGTCGTGGACGATACCGACGGCCATCCCGGCGTCCCGGGCGGCCTGCTGGGCCTCGGCGAGCTGAGTGGCGGTCAGCCAGGCGAGCCGGCAGTGGAAGTCGACCCGGTCCAGCAGTTCGGCGCGGGCCCTGGCGGTCTGCGGGGAGCGGGGGTCGCGCAGCCCCTCGGGCCAGGTGTGCCAGTCGGGACCGTGCGCCTCGGCCAGGGCGCACCAGAGGGCGTGGTCCTCCAGGGCCTGCCCCTCGCCGGCCAGGAAGTCGCAGTAGGCGGCCCGGCGGCCGGGGGTCAGCGGCACCTCGTGGATGAGTTCCAGAGCCTGCCGCTTGAGCTCCCAGACGGCGTCCCGGTCGATCAGGGCGCCCTTGTTGAGCACGGCCTCGGAGAGCCCGGCGGCGTCCAGGCGGAGGTCGTCCAGGGCCACACGGTCCCGGACGTGCCCGTACTCGGGCACCGACTCGATGTGCAGATGAACGGGGTCGGGGAAGCGGCGCGAGGAGGGGCGGTACGGGGAGGGGTCGGTGGGCCTGCCGGGTACGGCGGCGTGGAGCGGGTTCACCTGGACGAATCCCGAGCCGAGGCTCCGGCCGGACCAGGCGGCGAGGTCGGCCAGGTCACCGAGGTCGCCCATGCCCCAGGACCGGGCGGAGAGCAGGGAGTACAGCTGGACGAGGAAGCCGTGGACGCGGGCGGGCGGCTGCGGGACGCGGGCCGGGGCGACGACGAGCGTGACGGCGGCGCAGCGGTTGTCGGGGGTGCGCGCGGACAGCCGGTGGACGCCCGGGGGCGGCTCGCTCCACCAGGCGGGTGCCTGACCGGGGGGCTCGGCGGCGAGTTCGGCCGCGGACTCGGTGGCGGAGCCGGACGGGGCCGGCGGGGCAGGCGCCGGCGCCGGCGCCGATGTCGGGTTCGCCACCTGGGTCAGGCGCTCCGGGGGCGTGGCGGCCGCCCCCGGGGCGCGCTCCAGCTCGATCGTCAGCCTCGTGTCCGGCGGCAGCTCCGCAAGAGGGGGCGGCAGGGGCTCCCCCGACCAGACGACCACCGTCGGCGGAAGCAGGCGCGAAACCGCCGCCGCTTCCGCGGCGTCCAGCGCCTTCCGTACGGCCCCGGGGGTGTCGGCGTCGACGCCCAGCGCGGCGAGCACGGCCGTGACCGTGTCGTCGGGGACGGACACCGTGACATCCGCGGACGGCGAGTAGGAGGTGGCGACACCGTGCAGTGCGGCGAGCCGGGTCAAGCCCATTCAGACTCCTGGGGACTCCATGCCCCCTGCGGTGCCGGGGGCGGTCGGCTCGCTGGTCAGAGGGGCGACGGCGGCGAGCGGTGGCTCGCTCGTGAGAGGGGTGGCATCGGCGAGCGGCGGCTCGCTGGTCAGCGGTGCGGCGTCGGCGAACGCGGCCTCGACGCTCAGGTGGGAGACATCGGCGAGCGGCAGCTCGCTGATCATCGGAGGCGCGAGGTCGGTCAGGGGCGGTTCGGTGGTCGGTGCGGCAGGACCCGCGGGGCTCGGTACCTGTTTGGAGAGGGCGGAGAGCAGAAGCTGCGCGGCTGCGGGCATGTTGGCCTCCTGGCCGTTGAGAACAGGACATCGCCAGACCTACCCAGCCGGTGCGGCCGCAGACGTGGACGTGACATACGCGTTATGACAACGAGCACAACGTGCCGTAGGTCACATTCCGTTCCCCGCGCGGCAGCCATGGGCCGCTTCCGGCCACCCTGCGCGGCTTCCAGCGCTCTCGCGGACGCGTACAGGAGATTCCCGGTGAGACGACCGGGCATATCTGGCGCAACGGTCACGCGCATTGACACCCTCGCGCGCGGGTGGTGGGCTCGGAGCCCACCGGCGGGACGAGAGGGGCGCGACGTGCAGTTCGGGCGCAGGAAGCACGCGACGGCCGTCGCCGTCGCGGTGATCGGCGGACTGCTCGGTTCCGTGGCTCCGGCCGCGATGGCGGCCCCCGTCGTTCCCGGACCGCGGACCGCCGTGCCCGACCGCGTCGACGACTCGCGGCTGCCCTCCGTCTGGCCCCGTCCGCAGACCATCAAGGCGTTCGGTCAGGCCGTGCCCCTCGGTAGCGAGGTCACCGTCGTCGCCGACGCGGGCGCCGATCCGTACGCGGTGGACGCCCTGCGGACCGTCCTGCGCGACGCGGGCGTCACCACCCTGCACGACGGGCTGCCGGGGCGCGGCCCCGTCGTCCGGATCGGCGGTCCGGGCGCGCTGGACGCCCTGCGGGTCATGCGGGCCCCCGAGCGCGCGGACCTCCCCTCCGGCGGCTACCGCATCGCGGTCGGCCAGGTCACCGGACGCTCCACCGTCGCCCTGGACGGTGTCGGCGAGGACGGCCTCTTCCACGCCGTCCAGACGCTGCGCCAGCTGATCCGCGACGGGGCCGTCTTCGGCGCCGTGGTGCGCGACTGGCCGGGCACGGCGGTCCGCGGGATGGCCGAGGGGTTCTACGGGCAGCCGTGGACCCGCGAGGAGCGGCTCGCGCAGATCGGCTTCATGGGGCGCACCAAGCAGAACCGCTATCTGTACGCGGCGGGCGACGATCCCTACCGTCAGGCCCGCTGGCGAGAGCCCTATCCCGCCGAACGCCGCGCGGACTTCCGCGCGCTGGCGGAGAAGGCGCGTGCCGAGCACGTGACGCTCGGCTGGGCCGTCTCCCCCGGCCAGGCGATGTGCATGGCCTCGGACGGCGACATCAAGGCGCTGACGCGGAAGATCGACGCCATGTGGGCGCTGGGCGTACGGGTCTTCCAGCTCCAGTTCCAGGACGTCAGCTACAGCGAGTGGCACTGCGACGACGACGCGGACGCCTTCGGCAACGGCCCGGAGGCCGCGGCCAGGGCCCAGGCGCGCGTCGCGAGCGCCGTCGACCGGCATCTGGCGGAACGCCACCCGGACGCCGAGCCGCTGACCGTGATGCCGACGGAGTACTACCAGAACGGTTCGACGGACTACCGCGAGGCGCTCGCCGCCGAGCTCGACGACCGGGTGCAGGTGGCCTGGACCGGGGTCGGGGTCGTACCGAGGACCATCACCGGGCGGGAGCTGGCCGGTGCCCGGTCCACCTTCCGCCATCCGCTGGTCACCATGGACAACTACCCGGTCAACGACTACGCGCAGGACCGGATCTTCCTCGGCCCCTACACCGGCCGGGACCCGGCGGTCGCGAGCGGCTCGGCCGCGCTGATCGCCAACGCGATGGAGCAGGCTTCCGCGTCCCGCATCCCCCTGTTCACCGCCGCCGACTTCGCGTGGAACCCGAAGGGCTACCGGCCGCAGGAGTCCTGGCAGGCGGCGATCGACGACCTGGCGGGCGGCGACGCCCCTACCCGGGCCGCGCTGCGCGCTCTCGCGGGCAACAGCGCGACCTCGGTGCTCGGGGGCGCGGAGTCCGCCTACCTGCGCCCCCTGCTCACCGCGTTCTGGGCGTCCCGGGCCGCGAGCGGCACCGTGCGCGACGACGCGGCGCGCGATCTGCGGGCGGCGTTCACCGTGATGCGGGAGACCCCGGAGCGTCTCACCACCCCGGCGGACGGTCGGCTGGACGACGAGGTCCGTCCCTGGACGGACCAGCTGGCGCGGTACGGCCGGGCGGGCGAGCTCGCCGTGGATCTGCTCCAGGCGCAGGCGCAGGGTGACGGGGCGGGTGCCTGGCAGGCGCAGCTGGCGCTGGATGGCCTGCGCGAGGAGATCAAGGACGGCGGGGCGACCGTCGGCAAGGGCGTGCTGGGACCGTTCCTGGACCGGGTCCGCAAGGAGTCCGACGGCTGGAACGGCGCCGACCGCGACTCGGGCACCGTCAGCAAGGACGCGAACAGCTACACGATCCAGCTGGGCCGGCCCCGCCCCGTGGACGCCGTGACCGTGATGACGGACCCGGGCAGCGGCTCCGCCCAGGCGGTTCTCCAGGCCCATGTGCCGGGCGAGGGCTGGCGAAGCCTCGGCCGGCTCTCGGCATCGGGCTGGACCCAGACGACGACGAAGGATCTGCGGGCGGACGCGGTCCGGGTCATCCTGCCCGCCGTGAGCCCGTCCTTCACCGGCACCGCGCCCCCGCTCCTCCCGGGCCGCGGCACGACTGCGGCCGGTCCGAAGGTGCGGGCGGTCGTGCCGTGGTTCGGTGACGAGCCCGCGGCCCGCCTCGCTCTCGTACGCGGTGAGACGGACGCGGTGATCGGCGGCAGCCCGCAGCGGGTCGAGGCGCGGCTGGCCGGGCGGCGTCCCGCGGAGGTGCGGGGAGCGCTGACCGCCGAGGCGCCCAAGGGCATCACGGTGAAGGTGCCGTCGCAGACGACGGTCCCGCGCGGTGCGCGCACCGACGTCCCCGTGGACATCACGGTCCCGGCGGACACCCCGGCCGGTGAGTACGAGGTGCCGTTCACCTTCGGCGGCGAGCGCAGCACACTGACGGTGCGGGCCTTCCCCCGTACCGCGGGCGCCGATCTGGCGCGTACGGGCACGGCGTCCTCGTCCGGCGACGAGACCCCGGACTTCCCCGCGGCGGCGGCCTCGGACGGCGATCCCGCCACCCGCTGGTCCTCACCCGTGGAGGACGGCGCCTGGTGGCAGACGGAGCTGTCCGAGCCGGTGCGGCTGGGCCAGGTGGTGCTGCGCTGGCAGGACGCGTACGCCTCGCGCTACCGCGTCCAGGTCTCGGCGGACGGCCGCACCTGGCGTACGGCGGCGACGGTCCGCGAGGGCAGGGGCGGGCGCGAGTCGGTCCGGATGGACGCGAAGGACACCCGGTTCATCCGGGTGCAGGGCGACGGCCGGGCCACCGAGTTCGGCTACTCGCTGTGGTCGGTGGAGGCGTACGCGGTGGCGGCCGAGTAGCGCGGCCGCCCGGTGGCCGTTCTGTCCGCGAGCGCCGGACCGGCTCGGGGACGGAACGGATACGGCTCAGGCCGAGACACCGTCGATCCGGGCCAGCGCGTCGTCCGCGCCGAACGGTTGCAGATACGGAAGCCAGCGCGGGTCCCGGTGTCCGGTCCCGATGATCCGCCAGGCCAGGCCGCTGGGCGGGGCGGGCTGGTGGCGCAGCCGCCAGCCGAGCTCGGGCAGGTGGCGGTCGGCCTTGACGTGGTTGCAGCGGCGGCAGGCCGCCACCACGTTGTCCCAGGCGTGCTGTCCGCCGCGGCTGCGCGGAATGACGTGGTCGACGCTGGTGGCCGCGGCGCCGCAGTACATGCAGCGCCCGCCGTCCCGGGCGAAGAGCGCCCGCCGGGTCAGTGGAACGGGCCCCCGGTAGGGGACCCGTACGAACCGCTTGAGGCGGATGACGCTGGGCGCCGGTACAGCACGGGTGGCACTGTGCATGAAGGCGCCGGACTCCTCGAGGCAGATGGCCTTGCTCTCGAGGACGAGGACGAGCGCGCGGTGGAGCGGTACGACGCCGAGCGGCTCGTACGACGCGTTGAGAACCAGGACGTGCGGCACGGTGGATGCCTCCTTGTACGCCGGCGGCGCGTGGCTCGCGCCGGGACGATCCGATCTCAGTCTCTCCTTATGCCTGGTCGAAACGCCACCACGTGCCGGTAACGGGCCGGAGGGATTTTCCTCACCCCCCCTGCCCGCCCACGGCCTGGACACCGGGGAACAGGCGCTTCACCACGGCGGCCGCCCGCCCTGTGCGATCGGCCACACCTGCTGTATCCCCGGGTGAGACGTGTCTCTCCCTCGAACACGGCAACGATCCACTCCCATGGCTTCGTTACTGTTGTTGGTCACCCGTCGCCGCTCCTGGAGGTCCCCACCGTGTACCTGTCCGCCCTCTTGGCCGCAGCACCTTCGCCGGAGCCGGTCGGTTCGCTGGGTGAGGCCGCCGAGCAGGCCGGCAACGCCGCGGGCTGGGTCGAGCAGAACTGGTCCACCTGGCTGAACACCGGGCTGCGCATCCTGCTCATCGCGACGGTGGCGATCGTGCTGCGCTATGTGATCCGCCGCGCACTGACCAACCTCATCGACCGGATGAACCGCAGCGCCCAGGCCGTGGAGGGCACCGCCCTCGGTGGTCTGCTGGTCAACGCGGAACGGCGCCGCCAGCGCTCGGAGGCGATCGGTTCGGTACTCCGTTCGGTGACGTCGTTCCTGATCCTCGGCACGGCGGGCCTGATGATCCTGGGCGCGTTCCAGATCAATCTGGCCCCCCTGCTGGCCTCCGCCGGTGTGGCCGGGGTCGCGCTGGGATTCGGCGCGCGCAACCTGGTCACCGACTTCCTCTCCGGCGTCTTCATGATCCTCGAGGACCAGTACGGTGTCGGGGACACGGTCGACGCGGGCGTCGCCTCGGGCGAGGTCATAGAGGTGGGCCTGCGGGTGACGAAGCTGCGCGGTGACAACGGTGAGATCTGGTACGTCCGCAACGGCGAGGTGAAGCGGATCGGCAACCTCAGCCAGGGCTGGTCGACGGCCGGTGTCGATGTGACGGTGCGTCCCACGGAGGACCTGGACCTGGTCCGCAAGGCGATTCACGACGCGGCGGAGACCATGACCAAGGAGGACCCGTGGACCGAGCGCCTCTGGGGCCCGGTGGAGGTCCTGGGCCTGGACGCGGTCCTGCTGGACTCGATGACGGTCCGCGTGACGGCGAAGACGATGCCGGGCAAGGCCCTGGGCGTGGAGCGCGAGCTGCGCTGGCGGATCAAGCAGGCGCTGGACGAGGCGGGCATCCGGATGGTCGGGACCCTGCCGCTGCAGGCGGACGGGGACGCGTTGCCGGACCCGACGGCCGGCATGGCAGCCCCGTCGGCGTACGCGTCGGCGACCTCGCCGCAGTCGCTGGCCGCCACGCCGATCGCGCCGCCGAACCTGGCCAAGTAGCACATGTTCCGCCGCCCTGCCCGGCCGGGCGGCGGGAAGTACCCGAAGGGGCGTTCCGCGTGTGCGGTGCGCCCCTTCGGTGTACGGAGTGTTCCAGGTAACGCTTTGATAGCCGCAGGGGTGCGGCCCATTGACGGTCCGGTGACCTGCGCCATACCTTCCTCTCACGAATAGGAAAGTTTCCTAACAGAGGGCAGGTGGACCACCATGGCGGGAACCACGCCGGGGACTCCGGGCACACCGCGGGTCCTGCGCGCCATGAACGACCGGGCCGCCCTCGATCTGCTGCTGGAGCACGGCCCCCTCTCCCGTACGCGGATCGGGAAGCTGACGGGCCTCTCCAAGCCCACCGCCTCCCAGCTGCTGGCCCGTCTGGAGGCCGCGGGCCTCGTCATGGTCACCGGCACCAGCGAGGGCCGCCCCGGCCCCAGCGCCCAGCTCTACGCCGTGAACGCCCGCGCCGCCCATGTGGCCGGCCTCGACGTCACCGCCGAGCGGATCGTCGCCGCGGTCGCCGACGTCACAGGCGAGACGGTCGGGGAGTACGAGCTGCGCACCCCGGGCCGGCGCGCCGTGGGTGTCGTCCGGCAGGTGGCCGACGCACTGGACGGCGCGGTCAAGGAGGCCGGGCTGACCCGCGCCGATGTGCACCGCGTCGTCATCGGCACCCCAGGCGCGTTCGATCCCAGCACGGGCCGGCTGCGGTACGCCTCGCACCTGCCCGGCTGGCACTCCCCCACCCTGCTGGAGGAGCTGGCCGCCTTCCTGCCGATGCCGGTCGAGTACGAGAACGACGTGAACCTGGTCGCGGTGGCCGAGCAGCGGCTCGGCGCGGCCCGCGGACACGAGGACTTCGTCCTGCTGTGGAACGAGGAGGGCCTCGGCGCCGCCCTGGTGATCAACGGACGGCTGCACCGCGGCTGGACCGGCGGCGCGGGCGAGGTCGGCTTCCTGCCGGTGCCCGGTACTCCCCTCGTACGCCAGGTCGTGAAGGTCAACAGCGGCGGCTTCCAGGAGCTGGCGGGCGCCCAGGCGCTGCCTCGGATGGCCACCGCCCTCGGCATCGACACCCCGCACCAGCCGTACGCGGAGGTCGCGGCGGGGCTGCTGACGCGGGCGGTAGAGGCGTACGAGCGCGACCCGGCGCTCACCGAGCTGCTGCGGCAGTACGCCCAGCGGCTCGCCACCGGTCTCGCCTCGGTCACCGCCGTACTCGACCCGGAACTGATCGTGCTATCCGGCGCACTCGTCTCCTCCGGCGGTGATCTGCTGCGTTCGCTGATCCAGTCGGAGCTCGCGGAGCTCGCCGCGTCCCGGCCCCGTCTCGTCCTCGGCGAGATCAGCCGCCATCCCGTCCTGCGGGGAGCCCTGGAAAGGGCCCTCGCGGACACCCGCGACGAAGTGTTCGACACCTCGCGCTGAATTTCCCCGCTCTTCTCCTCTCCCCATGTCCTTCCCCCTGTCCCTGGGAGTCCTGTCATGCGCAGAAGCCGACCGACCACCACCGCCGCTGTCGCCGTCGCCGCGATATCGGTTCTCGCCACCGCCTGTACGGGCCAGGCCGAGCCGGGTGCGACCGACGACCCGAACGCGAAGACGACCATCAACTTCTGGCACGGCTGGAGCGCGCCCGCCGAGGTCAAGGCGGTCAGGGACAACGTGGACCGGTTCGAGAAGGCCCACCCGAACATCAAGGTAAACGTCGTCGGCAACATCAACGACGACAAGCTCAACCAGTCGCTGCGCGCGGGCGGTTCGAAGGGCCCCGACGTGGTGTCCTCGTTCACCACCGCGAACGTCGGCAAGTTCTGCTCGTCCGGTGCCTTCGCCGACCTGAAGCCGTTCATCGAGAAGTCGAAGCTGGACCTGGAGAAGACCTTCCCGAAGGTTCTCCTGGACTACACCCAGTTCGAGGGCAAGCGCTGCGCGCTGCCGCTGCTCGCCGACGCGTACGGCCTCTATTACAACAAGGACGCCTTCGAGAAGGCCGGCATCACCGAGCCGCCCGAGACGATGTCCGAGCTGGCCGCGGTCGCCAAGAAGCTCACGGTCGAGAAGGGCGACAGCTACGAGCAGCTCGGCTTCATGCCGACCTTCCACGGCTACGAGACGGTCGCCGACCACTACCTGTCCTCGTGGGAGCACGCGTACTTCGACAAGGACGGCAAGTCCAACATCGCCAAGGACCCGGCGTTCGCAAAGATGTTCACGTACCAGAAGAAGCTGGTCGAGGACCTGGGCGGGTACGAGAAGCTGGAGAAGTACCGCGGCACCTTCGGTGACGAGTGGGGCTCCAAGCACCCGTTCCACACCGGGCAGGTCGCGATGCAGCTGGACGGCGAGTGGCGGCTCGGCATGGCCACCGACGCCGAGGTCCCGTTCGAGATCGGTGTCGCGCCGATGCCCGTCGCGGACGACGAGCGCGACAGCTACGGCAAGGGCTTCCTCTCCGGCACGATCATGGGGATCGCCCCGGGCAGCACGAAGCAGAACGCCGCCTGGGAGCTGGTCAAGTTCATGACGAGCGACACGCAGGCCGTTGTCGACTTCGCGAACGGGATCCGCAATGTCCCCTCCACCTTCGAGGCGCTGAAGTCCCCCGGTCTGAAGTTCGACCCGCGCTTCAAGACCTTCCTGGACATCGCCCAGCACCCCGGTTCCAGCACCCCCGACGGGGCCATCAACGGCTCGACGTACCAGCAGACCATCCAGGACTTCGGCTTCCAGTACGAGAAGGGCTCGGTGAAGGACCTCAAGGCCGGTCTGGAGAAGACCGCCGCCCAGATCGACACCGACATCGCGAAGGCCAAGTAGCCCCTGATGACCACGCACACGCTCCGCGCGAAGCGCAGGCGGTCGGCGCTGCGCACGGCGGCCTTCATGTCGCCCTGGCTGATCGGGTTCACGGTCTTCTTCGCGTACCCGATGGTCTCGACCATCTACTTCTCGTTCACGGACTACGACGGGTTCGCGGCGCCGACGTTCAACGGACTGACCAACTGGTCGTACGTCTTCAACGACTACCCGATGTTCTGGCCCTCGCTGCGCAACACGCTCTGGCTGGTGCTGGTCATGGTCACCTGCCGGGTCGTGTTCGGTATCGGCGTCGGCATGCTGATCACCAGGATCAAGACGGGCACGGGCGTCTTCCGCACCCTGTTCTACCTGCCCTATCTGGCGCCGCCGGTCGCCGCGACCCTCGCGTTCGTCTTCCTCCTCAACCCGGGGACGGGGCCGGTCAACGCGATCCTCGGCGATCTGGGGCTGCCGACGCCCGGCTGGTTCAACGACGCGAGCTGGTCGAAGCCGGCGCTCACCATGCTCGCGGTGTGGGGCATCGGCGACCTGATGGTCATCTTCATGGCGGCGCTGCTCGACGTGCCCAAGGAGCAGTACGAGGCCGCCGAGCTGGACGGCGCCTCCGCCTGGCAGCGGTTCCGTTTCGTCACGCTGCCGAACATCTCGCCGATCGTGCTGTTCGCCGTGGTCACCGGGGTGATCCAGGCGATGCAGTACTACACGCAGCCCCTGGTCGCGGGGAAGGTCGCCTCCGGCGTCATCGGCGGCTCCGGGCAGCAGTTCGAGCCCGGTTATCCCGACAAGTCGACACTGACCCTGCCGCAGCTCGTCTACAACCTCGGCTTCCAGCGCTTCGACTACGGCTCCGCCTGTGTCGTCGCCCTCGTCCTGTTCGCCCTGGCCATGGCGTTCACCGCGCTTCTGATGCGGGGCCGCAACAACCTGATCCAGGCCGGTGACTGAGCCATGACCACCCGACTCCTCGACAAGCCCGCCACCGCGGCGTCGCCCGGCGCACGCACCCCCGCGGAGCGCACCGCACGCCGCAAGGCGCTGCTGCACTGGATCGCCGTCCACTCGCTGGGGATCGCCGCCGCGCTCTTCTTCGTGCTGCCGTTCGTCTTCGTCCTGCTGACCTCGCTGATGAGCGACCAGCAGGCGCTGACCCGGGACCTCACTCCGAACACCTGGGAGTGGGACAACTACAGGAAGGTCTTCAACACCCCGGGCTTCCTGACCTGGTGGCGCAACACCCTGCTGTACGCGGGCCTGGGCACGGTCCTGACCGTGCTGTCGTCCGTGCCCGTGGCGTACGCGCTGGCCAAGTTCCGCTTCCGCGGCCGCAAGCTGTCGCTGATGCTCGTCATCTCGATGATGATGCTGCCGCCCCAGGTCGTCATCATCCCGATGTACCTGTTCTGGGCGAAGCAGATGGACCTGTCCGGCACGCTCTGGCCGCTGATCATCCCGATGGCGTTCGGTGACGCGTTCTCCATCTTCCTGCTGCGGCAGTTCCTGCTGACGATTCCGAACGAGTACCTGGACGCGGCGAAGGTGGACGGCTGCGGCGAGTTCCGCACCCTCATCAGGGTGGTGATCCCGATGGCCAGGCCGGGGATCGCCGCGATAGCCCTGTTCCAGTTCTTCGCCGCCTGGAACGACTACTTCGGTCCGCAGATCTACGCCTCCGAGAACCCGGCCGCCTGGACCCTCAGTTACGGGCTGGAGTCCTTCAAGGGCGCGCACCACACCGACTGGAATCTGACCATGGCCGCGACCGTCCTGGTCATGGCCCCCGTGATCCTCGTCTTCTTCTTTGCCCAGAAGGCATTCGTCGAGGGCGTCACACTGACCGGAGTAAAGGGCTGACATGAAGCTCGCAGTAGTGGGTGGCGGGTCCACCTACACCCCTGAACTGATCGACGGTTTCGCCCGCCTGCGGGACACGCTGCCGGTCGAGGAGCTGGTGCTCATCGACCCGGCGGCCGACCGTCTCGAACTCATCGGCGGCCTGGCCCGGCGGATCTTCGCCAGGCAGGGCCACCCGGGAACGATCACCACCACATCCGATCTGGACGCCGGGGTCGCGGACGCCGACGCGGTCCTCCTCCAGCTCCGGGTCGGCGGGCAGGCCGCCCGCGACCGGGACGAGACCTGGCCGCTGGAGTGCGGCTGCGTCGGCCAGGAGACCACCGGGGCCGGCGGTCTCGCCAAGGCGCTGCGCACCGTCCCGGTCGTCCTGGACATCGCCGAACGCGTCCGCCGCACCAACCCGGACGCCTGGATCATCGACTTCACCAACCCGGTCGGCATCGTCACCCGGGCGCTGCTCCAGGCCGGGCACAAGGCCGTCGGTCTGTGCAACGTGGCGATCGGCTTCCAGCGGAGGTTCGCCCGGATGCTCGACGTGACGCCGGGCGAGGTGCATCTCGACCACGTCGGGCTGAACCACCTGACCTGGGAACTCGGGGTGCGCCTCGGCGGCCCCGACGGCGAGGACCTGCTGCCGAAGCTGCTTGCCGAGCACGGTGGCGCCATCGCCGAGGACCTGCGCATGCCCCGGGAGCTCGTCGACCGGCTCGGGGTCGTCCCCTCGTACTACCTGCGGTACTTCTACGCGCACGACGAGGTCGTACGGGAGCTCGGTACGAAGCCGTCCCGGGCGGCCGAGGTCGCCGCGATGGAGCAGGAACTCCTCGCGCTCTACGGCGACCCGGCACTGGACGAGAAGCCCGCGCTGCTCGGCAAGCGCGGCGGCGCCTTCTACTCGGAGGCGGCCGTGGACCTGGCGGCCTCCCTGCTCGGCGGGGGCGGCTCCGCGGTGCAGGTGGTCAACACGTACAACAAGGGCACGCTGCCGTTCCTGCCGGACGACGCCGTGATCGAGGTGCAGGCCCGGGTCGACGGCACGGGCGCGACCCCGCTCGCCGTTCCCCGGCTCGACCCCCTGTACGCCGGTCTGATCGCCAACGTGACGGCGTACGAGGACCTCGCCCTGGACGCCGCGCTGCGCGGCGGCCGGGACCGGGTGTTCAAGGCGCTCCTCTCGCACCCGCTGATCGGACAGTACGAGTACGCCGAAGGTCTCACCGACCGGCTGATCGCCCACAACCGGGAGCACCTCGCGTGGGCGTGAACGTCTCGGTCGTCGCCATCGACGCCGGCAACAGCAAGACCGACGTCGCTCTGATCGGGGCGGACGGCGCGGTCCTGTCCACGGCCCGCGGCGGCGGCTTCCAGCCGCCGGCCGTGGGCATCGACGCGGCACTCGACGTGCTGGGCGCGATCCTGAGCCGTGCGCTGGCGGCGTGCGGCGGCAGCCTCGACCGGCTCGGTCATGTGTCCGCGTGTCTGGCCAACGCCGATCTCCCGGTCGAGGAGGCCGAGCTGACGGAGGCTCTGCTCGCCCGGAAGTGGTCGCGCACGGTGGAGGTGCGCAACGACACCTTCGCGATCCTGCGTGCCGGGGTGGACGAGCCACGAGGGGTGGCCGTCGTCTGCGGTGCGGGGATCAACTGCGTGGGCATGCTGCCGGACGGGCGCACCGCCCGTTTCCCCGCGATCGGGCGGATCTCCGGAGACTGGGGCGGCGGCTCCGGGCTCGCCGAGGAGGCCCTGTGGTTCGCGGCGCGGGCCGAGGACGGCCGCGGGGAACCGACCGAGCTCGTCCGCACCCTGCCGGGGCACTTCGGTCTCGGCTCGATGTACGAACTGATCGAGGCGCTGCACCGGGGCCGGATCCCGCACGCCTCGCGGCACGAGCTGACACCGGTCCTGTTCGCCACCGGCGCGGCCGGCGACCCGGTGGCCCGCTCCGTGGTGGACCGGCTTGCGGACGAGGTCGTCGCCATGGCCTCGGTGGCGCTGACCCGCCTGGACCTGCTCGACGAGGAGGCGCCCGTACTGCTGGGCGGCAGCGTGCTGACCGCGGGTCATCCGCAGCTCGACGAGCGGATCGCCGGACTCCTCACGGCCCGCGCCCCGAAGGCCGCGATCCGGGTGGTCTCGCAGCCACCCGTGCTCGGGGCGGGTCTGCTGGGTCTGGACCACATGGGCGCGGCGCCCGAGGTGCACGCCAGGCTGCGCGCGCAGTACGCGTGACGTCAACCGGGGTCCACCCGGTGGCCGCTTCCTCCTCATGCGCCGGACGGGCTTGACCGAAGCCCGTCCGGAGTGAGGCGTGCCCCGGGTCAGGGAACCGATCACCCGCCCCACACGTGTTCATGGGGTGGGGAGGCCCATCCGCTTCTGCGGACGTTTCGGCGCGAGATCCGGGCGTTCCTGGTGTGGATGTCGGTCCCTCGGCCATACTGCTGGCCGGGTATCAGTCCCCCGCTCGGCCGGGGGGCCGTGCCGCAGTCAGTGACCGAGGGGGAGGTCAAGTGACATACCCGCCGAACGGGGGCTCGCTACGGGAGCGTGCGCCCGTGCAACCGCCTACGTCCGTGCCCGCGCAGCGTCGGAGCGCCTGGGCCGGACCGACGGAGCGGCTGCGTGCCGTGGCGACGACCGAGCCCGGCCGCCTCCAGATCATCGGCGCCGTACTGGCTCTGCTGGTGGTGACGTTCGGGGCCGTGACGGCTCTGGAGATCTCCGCCAGGTCCGAGGCCGCCGACGACGTGGTGACCCGCAGCCAGCCGCTGAGCGCGGACGCGGCGAGCATCTACCGCTCGCTGGCCGACGCGGACACGATGGCGGCCTCCGGGTTCCTGGCGGGGGCGCAGGAACCCAGGGACGTGCACGAGAAGTACGAGAAGGACATCAGGGAGGCATCCCGGCTGCTCGTGAGAGCGGCCGCCGGCACGGACGCCTCGACCTCGTCCGGCCAGGAGATCACCACCCTTGCCGAGACCCTCCCCGTGTACACCGGCCTGATCGAGCGGGCCCGGGCGAACAACCGCCAGGGACTGCCACTCGGCGGCGCCTATCTCCGGTACGCCAACCACAAGATGACGTACGAGCTGCTGCCCGCGGCCGAGCGTCTCTACAAGGCGGAGACGGGCCGGCTCGGCGAGGACTCGGGCGATGCCCGGCAGTGGCCGTACCTCTCGCTGGGCGCCGGGCTCGTGGCGCTGGCCGCGCTGGTGTGGATGCAGCGGCGCAACTACCGCAGGACGAACCGGGTCCTCAACCACGGGCTGCTCGCGGCGACCGCCGCGTCCACCGTGGTGCTGCTGTGGCTGGCCGTGGGACACACGGTGGCGCGGGCCGAACTGCGTGCGGCGATGGTTCAGGGGCAGGAGTCACTCGATGTCCTCAACAACGCACGGATCAACTCGTTGAAGGCGCGCGCCAACGAGAACCTCACGCTGGTCGCCCGTGGCGCGGTGCTGACGGCGGACGGCCGGAACGACAAGTACGAGACCGACTACACCACGGGCATGAAGGCTCTCGCCGCACAGCTGAAGAGCGCCGAGAAGCTGGCCAAGGGCACCCAGGGGAGCGAACCGGTGGCCGATGCCATCACCAGTGTGTCCGAGTGGCAGGGGCGCCACCGCAAGGCCCGCACGACCGACGACCAGGGCGACTACGACGGTGCGCTGAAGCAGATCATCGGCCCGAAGGACTCCACGGGTGAGTCCTTCGAGCAGGTGGACGCGGCACTGCGCAAGGCGCTCGCGCATGAGCAGGGCGAGTTCACCGACGCCGCGAAGGACGGGCGCGGGGCGCTGGGCGGGCTTCCCATGGGAGCCGCCGCGCTCGGTGTGCTGGGCGCGGCCGCCGCCGTCGTCGGGGTCAACCGCAGGCTCTCGGAGTACCGGTGAGAGGGGGATCGATGACCAGGGAACGCGACGGGTCCGGGCGCAGCAGGCTCCGCGGCTGGGGTGGTGTGACGGGCATGGCGGTGGCGTGTGCGATCACCGCCTCGCTCACGCTGCTGCCGCTGTCCCACAGCGGCGACGACTCCTTCGGCACGAAGGCCGCGGGCCAGGGCGCGACGACTGCGGTGCACGCGCGCGCCGACGAGTGCACGGACCCGGAGGCGAGCCTTCAGCCCTCGGGTGACGACGGGCCGAGCATCGACAGGATCAAGGAGCGCGGCAAGCTGATCGCGGGTGTCGACCAGAACAGCTTCCGGTGGGGCTACCGCAATCCGGAGACCCGCGAGCTCGAAGGCTTCGACATCGATCTGGTGCGGGCCATCGCGCAGAACATCCTGGGCGACCGGGACGCGGTGATCTTCCGCGCCATACCCACCAACCAGCGCATCGCGGCGCTGGAGAACGACCGGGTCGACGTCGTCGTGCGGACGATGACCATCAACTGCAAGCGGCTGGAGCAGGTGTCGTTCTCCACGGCCTACTTCCAGGCCGGACAGCAGGTGCTGGCGCCGAAGGACTCCACGATCACCGGGTACGACAAGTCGCTGGACGGCAAGCGGGTCTGCACCGCCGAGGGCTCCACGGCCTTCGAGGCACTGGAGAACCAGTCGTTCGGCGCGGTGTTCAAGGACGAGGGCGACGGCACCGAGCGGGACAAGGACCAGCTGACCGTGCCCAACCAGCTGGACTGCCTGGTCCGGCTCCAGCTCGGCGAGGTCGACGCGATCGTCACGGACAACGCGCTGGCGGCCGGGCAGGCGGCCCAGGACCCCGCCGTCGTCCTCAAGGGCGACAAGCCGTTCACCACGGAGTACTACGGCGTGGCGGCGAAGAAGGGCGCGGACGACCTGGTGGCCCGCGTCAACCAGGTGCTGGTCGACTATCGCAAGGGCGGGAAGGACAGCCCCTGGATGGTGTCGTACCGCGAGTGGCTGGCCACCGGCCTGCCCGGGATCACGGCGCCGCCGGCGCCCAAGTACCTGAGCAACTGAATCCTCCGGCCCATGGGCCGGGCGGGAAGAGCGGAGAGGTGATCGATGGGCGTGGCGGGTTCCTTCCCCGGCTTCGCGGGGAGGCCCCCCGGCCCGGTCCTGGACCGGGACGAGGCGGACCGTGCGCTGGCGCGGCTCGGCGCGGAGCACGAGGCCATCGAGACCTCGCTCCTCGCCCTGCAGGACCATGCGGGCCGCCGGCTCCTGGAGGGCGCCGAGCTGACGGGCGTCACCAAGGACCGCTGGGCAGCCACCGAGCAGTCGATCACGCTGCTGTGGGGGTATTTCGACGCCTACGCGGGGGCGCTCACCGAGGCACGCGCGGTGCGGGCCCGCAGGCGCTACCCCAACCGGGACGACCTGCTGGCCCTGACCGAGCTGCTGCGCGGCCAGGGCGTCACGGTGGCCAACACGGGGGCAGCGCACGCCCCTTCGGTCACCGGCCCGGCCGTGCTCTCCGAGCGGTTCTCGCTGGAGGAGCTGGTCGCCCGGATGAACGAGCTGTACGCACGGGCGCTGGACATGGTCGTCGCCTCGGATTCCGTATGGTCCGCGCTGCCCGCCCGGATAGACCTGCTCGCCGCCGAACTGCGCCGGACCGCCTCGCTGGCGCACTCCGTCGGGGTGCGTCCGGGTGAGCATC
Organism: Streptomyces sp. NPDC058620; assembly: GCF_042717135.1. Classification (NCBI taxonomy): domain Bacteria; kingdom Bacillati; phylum Actinomycetota; class Actinomycetes; order Kitasatosporales; family Streptomycetaceae; genus Streptomyces; species Streptomyces sp. NPDC058620. Next base: position 83,965 of record NZ_JBHXQO010000021.1, on the reverse strand, counting down.
CGGCCGGTGACGACCTGGAGTCGATCACCCGGGAGCTGACGACGCTCCGGGTGCAGGTGATCTCCGACCCGCTGGCGTTCTGGCTGCCGGGCCCCGGCAGTGCGGCGCCCGGCGGCGGCCGTCCGGACACCACGCGGTACGACCGGGCGGCCCGGGCCCTGGAGGACGTACGGCGGGAGATCGAGGCGGTGCTCGCGGTCCGGCAGGACGCGGAACAGCGTCTGGTCCAGCTGCGGGACGTCCTCTCCCGTGCCGACCGCACGCTCACCGAGGCCCGGTCTGCGCGCGGCGAGGTGCTGGCGAAGATCGCCGCCTCCGAAGTGCCCGCGGTCAGCGGCCCGCCGACCGCGCTCCAGGAACGGCTGGCCGCCGCGTCCGACTACCGCAGACGTGCCCAGTGGCACCGGCTCTCCCCGCTCCTGGAGGCCCTGGAGCGTGAGGCGGAGGCCGAACTGCTTCGGGCCCGTGAGTCGTTGACCTCCGTGACGGCGCCGCTCGCGGTCCGCGCGGAACTGCGCGGCAGGCTGGACGCGTACAAGGCGAAGGTGGCCCGGCACGGACTGGCGGAGGACCCGCTCCTGATCGAGCGGTACGACGCGGCCCGTCGGATGCTGTGGAGCGCGCCGTGCGATCTGCGCGTCGCCGAGCAGGCGGTGCTGCGCTTCCAGCAGGCGGCCTCGGAACTGCTGGCCCCGCAGCGGTCGTCGGCCCCGGAGGACCGACGGGGCGGGCAGGGGCGCGTATGAGCACGCGTACGGCCGGAAAGAGAAGGACGGGGCCGCCGCGGCGGCGGGGCGAACAGGGGGAGACATCATGAGTACGCAGTGCCAGCGCCCCGCGTGCGAGGGCGACTACGAGGACATGGGCGGCGGTGAGCTGTACTGCGACACCTGCGGTCTGGCTCCTGTCGTCTCGCCGAACGGTCTGGTCAGTTCACCGCCGACCGGGATCGCGGGTGGCGGCAGGGGTGGCAGCCGGGGCAGCGACAGCACGTCGCAGCGGTCGAGTTCGCGGGCCTCGTCGAGGTCGTCGTCGCGCTCGTCCACGTCACGGCGGTCGGTCTCCGGGCGGCTGTCCCGCTCGCTGTCGGGCAGCGCGACGGCCCGTTCGGTGTCGGTGCGCTCCTCGGGTTCGTCGACCAGCTCGTCCAGCCGGGGCCGGCTGGGCGCGGGCCTGGTGCTCGTCCCCGACGTGCCGCGGCCCGACCCGCGGACCGCTGTCATGGAGAACCCCGAGGTCCCCGAGCGCAAGCGGTTCTGCTCGCGCTCCGACTGCGGGGCGCCGGTGGGCCGGGCCCGCGGCGAGCGGCCGGGACGCACCGAGGGCTTCTGCACCAAGTGCGGCCACCCGTACTCCTTCGTACCGAAGCTGCGCGGCGGAGACATCGTGCACGGGCAGTACGAGGTCGCGGGCTGCCTGGCGCACGGCGGGCTCGGCTGGGTCTACCTCGCGGTGGACCGTGCCGTCTCGGACCGCTGGGTGGTCCTGAAGGGCCTGCTGGACACCGGTGACCAGGACGCCATGGCCGCGGCCATCTCCGAGCGCCGCTTCCTCGCGGAGATCGAGCACTCCAACATCGTCCGCATCTACAACTTCGTCGAGCACCTCGACCAGCGGACCGGCTCCCTCGACGGCTACATCGTCATGGAGTACGTGGGCGGCAAGGCGCTCAAGGAGATCGCCAACGAGCGCCGCACACCGGCCGGCAAGCGGGACCCGCTGCCGGTCGAGCAGGCGTGCGCGTACGGCATCGAGGCGCTGGAGGCGCTGGGGCATCTGCACAGCCGCAACCTCCTGTACTGCGACTTCAAGGTCGACAACGCGATCCAGACCGAGGACCAGCTCAAGCTGATCGACATGGGCGCGGTGCGCAGGATGGACGACGAGGAGTCGGCCATCTACGGCACGGTGGGCTATCAGGCGCCGGAGGTCGCGGAGGTCGGTCCGTCCGTCGCCTCCGACCTGTACACGGTCGCGCGGACGCTCGCGGTGCTCACGTTCGACTTCCAGGGCTACACGAACGTGTTCGTGGACTCGCTGCCCGACCCGGACAACATCGAGGTGTTCCGGAGGTACGAGTCGTTCTACCGGCTCCTGGTGCGGGCCACCGATCCGGACCCGGCGCGGCGGTTCGCGTCGGCGACGGAGATGGCCGAACAGCTGACCGGGGTACTGCGTGAGGTGGTGGCCCTCCAGACCGGGCGGCCCCGCCCTGCGCTCTCGACCCTGTTCGGTACGGAACTGCGGGTGACGGACACCGAGTTGTTCGCCGAGCTGACGGGTGACGTCTCACTGCTCGGCGGCCGGGACACGACGGCCCGTGGCGGGCGGCGGAAGCGGGGGGCCGCCTCGGCGGCGGCACCGGCCGCACCGGTCGCGGTGGCCGGTGTCCCTCCGGTGGGGGCCGTCGCCGCCGGTCCGCCGGTGGGAGCCCCGGCCGCGTACGGCGCTCCGGGAGCCGCTCCGCTGTCGGCGCCCGCGACGCATGTCCGGGGCGGCGTAGGCGGTGGCACGGGCGGTGCGGGCACGGCGCTCGCCCACGCGCCGACGTACACCGCGATTCCCGCTCCTCGCGCCGCCACCCCCGAGCCGGGCACGCTCCCGGGGGCGTACACGGACGGCGGGCCGCGGCTCGCGGGGTTCGACGCGCGGGCGACCTCGCTCGCGCTGCCGGTCCCCCGGGTCGACGCGAACGACCCCAACGCCGGTTTCCTCGCCGGGGTGATGGCCTCCGCGCCCGCCGAACTGATCGCCGCGCTCCAGGCCGTCCCCGCGGCCTCGCTGGAGACCCGGCTGCGCGAGCTGCGCGCCCGCCTGGAGATGAACGACCTCGACGCGGGCGTACGGGCCCTGTCCGACCTGGAGGGCCTGCACCCGGACGACTGGCGGGTGGTCTGGTACCGCGGGGTCACCTCGCTGGTGACCGGGGACAACGAGAACGCGGCCCTGTCCTTCGACGCGGTCTACGACGCGTTCCCCGGTGAGCCGGCCCCCAAGCTGGCCCTGGGCATCTGCGCCGAGGAGCTGGGCCAGCTGGACAACGCGGCCGAGTACTACCGCCTGGTGTGGACGACCGACCCGAGCTTCGTGAGCGCGGCGTTCGGCCTGGCCCGCGTACAGATCGCCGCCGGGGACCGGGTCGGGGCCGTACGGACGCTCGAGTCCGTCCCGGAGGCGTCGATCCACTACACGGCCGCCCGGGTGGCCGCGGTGCGGGCACGGCTGCGCGAGCGCGCCCCGCAGGAGCCGCTGCTCGACGACCTGTCGGCCGCCGCGGCCCAGGTGACGGGCCTGGCGGGCTTCGGTCTGGACGCGGTGCGGCGTGAGCGGTTGTCGGCCGAAGTACTGGGTACCGCGCTCGACTGGGTACTCTCCGGTAGTCCGGCGGCACCCTCACCGGTCCCGTCGCAGCACACTCCTTCGGGCCCGAGGACGCTGCTGGGCAGCGAACTGGACGAGCGGGGCCTCAGATTCGGTCTGGAGCGCTCGTACCGGATACTCGCCCGGCTCGCACAGCGTGGCGACGAGCGGATCGAACTGGTGGAGCGGGCCAACCGTTTCCGCCCCCGGACGTGGGTGTGAAGATGTCACAGATCCACCAGCAGACCTCCTTGACCAACTGCCCCGGCTGTGAGGAACCGCTGGAGACGGGCGACCTGTTCTGCGGGGCGTGCGGGTACGACCTGTCGGCCGTGCCCTCGCCCCCGGACGACCGGCCGACGGTAGCGATCGGCGTACCGGCGCCGGGTGGGAGCGGGCCGGCCGCGGGGCCGGGACCCGGTGCGGCTGCCGGTTCCGTCGAGTGGCCCGCCGCCTCCGAGGCCGACAGCTCCGATCTGCCCGCGCCCGTTCACCGCGCGACAGATCTGCCGGGCACGGACTCGGGCGGCTCGGCGCTGCCCACCACGGTGCCCCCCGTGCGGCACGACGAGCCCGGCGGGGTCTCGCCCCGCTCGGACGACTTCGAGCTGGCGGCGCCCGGGGCGCCCCCCGTCGCGCCTGATCCGCGCACCGCCGAACACACCGCCGCGCCGGCGGCCGGCGGCAAGCTCTGTGTGGCCTGCCGTTCGGGCCGTGTGGACACCGACGGGTACTGCGAGAACTGCGGTCACGCACAGCCCCGCGAACGCGATCACATGGAACAGGAACTCGGTTCGGTGGCCGCGGTCAGTGACCGGGGTCTGCGCCACCACCGCAACGAGGACGCGTTCGCCGTGTCCTCCACCGCCCTGCCGGACGGCTCCCCCGCCGTCGTCGCGATCGTCTGCGACGGTGTCTCCTCGGCGAGCCGCCCCGACGAGGCGTCGGCCGCCGCCGCGAGCGCCGCCAACGAGGCGCTGCTGGAGTCCCTGCCGCGCGGTACGCACCCGCAGCAGGCCATGCACGAGGCGATCATCGCCGCGTCCGAGGCCGTCAACGCGCTGGCCGAGGAGCCGGGCCTGGCGATGGAGCACGAGCAGCACCGTCATCAGAACGCCCCGGCGTGCACCCTGGTCGGAGCGATCATGGCCGGTGGCCTGCTGGTCATCGGCTGGGTCGGTGACAGCCGGGTCTACTGGGTGCCCGACGACCGCGCCACCGCGCCCGCCCGGCTCACCGAGGACGACTCGTGGGCGGCGCAGATGGTGTCCGCGGGCCTGATGAACGAGGCGGAGGCGTACGCGGACGAGCGCGCCCACGCCATCACGGGCTGGCTCGGCGCCGACGCCTACGAACTGGAGCCGCACACCGCCTCGTTCAAGCCGGACCGTCCCGGCCTGGTCGTGGTGTGCACGGACGGCCTGTGGAACTACGCGGAATCCGCGGCGGAGATGGCCGCCGCGGTGCCAGTGGACGCGCACGAACGGCCATTGCACGGCGCCCAGGTGCTGGTGGGTCACGCACTCGACGGCGGGGGGCACGACAACGTAACAGTGGCTCTGCTGCCGTTCGTCGTGACGCCGCAGGGGGCAGCACCCCCGTGGAGCACCGCCTGAGTCCCGCTCGCCCTGTCCGGTACGACCTGATCCGACCTACGTGGAGCCTCAAGGAGCCGATCAGATGGCCAACTTCTCCAAGTCGAACGTGCCCCAGTTCTCCGTCGAGGTGTACCAGAACGAGTACCTGCCCGAGGGTGGCCGTGAGGTCAACGGCATCGTCACGGTCACCTCGACGGGCGGGGGCACCACCGGCGGAGTGCCGCTGACCGGAGCGTCCCCGACGCCCTCGCACGTCCCCGGGCAGGCCGCGAGCGCCGCCGTGGTGATCATGGTCGACTGTTCGGGTTCGATGGACTACCCGCCGACGAAGATGCGCAACGCGCGTGACGCGACGGCCGCCGCCGTCGACACGCTGCGCGACGGCACGCGGTTCGCGGTCGTCGCGGGTACGCACGTGGCCAACGACATCTATCCGGGCGGCGGCCGGCTGGCCATCGCCGACCCGCAGACCAAGGCCCAGGCCAAGGACGCGCTGCGCCGGCTGAGCGCGGGCGGCGGTACGGCGATCGGCACCTGGCTCCGGCTGACGGACCGGCTGCTCGGCGCCGCGGATGTGGACATCCGGCACGGCATCCTGCTGACGGACGGCCGCAACGAGCACGAGTCGCCCGAGGACCTGCGGGCGGCACTCGACTCCTGCGCCGGCCGCTTCACCTGCGACGCCCGCGGTGTGGGCACCGACTGGGAGGTGAAAGAGGTCACAGCGATCGCCTCGGCGCTGCTCGGTACGGCCGACATCGTCGCCGACCCGGCGGGGCTGGCCGCGGACTTCACGCAGATGATGGAGAACGCGATGGGCAAGGAGGTCGCGGACGTGGCGCTGCGGCTCTGGACGCCCGTCGGGGTCGAGATCAAGTTCGTCAAGCAGGTGGCGCCCACCGTCGCCGACCTGACCGGCCGCCGCACCGAGGCGGGCCCGCGCGCCGGGGACTACCCGACCGGCTCCTGGGGCGACGAGTCCCGCGACTACCACGTCTGCGTGCTGGTCCCGGAGGCCGGAATCGGCCAGGAGATGCTGGCGGCCCGGGTCTCGCTGATCCTCCCCGACCCTTCGGGCGGCGCTCCGCAGACCCTCTCGCAGGGGCTCGTGCGCGCGGTCTGGACGGACGACATGGTGGCGTCCACGTCGATCAACCCGCAGGTCGCGCACTACACGGGGCAGGCCGAACTGGCGCAAGTCATCCAACAGGGGCTCGATGCGCGCAAGTCGGGAGACTTCGACGGGGCGACCGCGAAGCTCGGCCGTGCGGTGCAGCTGGCGTCGGCCTCCGGGAACGAGGACACTGCGAAACTGCTTTCGAAGGTGGTCGACGTCGTCGATGCGGCGACCGGTACTGTGCGACTGAAGGCAAAGGTGGCGGAGGCGGACGAGATGACCCTCGAAACGCGCTCCACCAAGACCGTTCGCGTCAAGAAGTAGCGACGCGGCAACCATCGGCAACCGAACGAGCATGACGGCCCCCGGGCCGGACGAGGAGAGGGGGAAGCGCCGACATGCCGACCTGCCCGAACGGACACCAGTCGGGTTCCGAGGACTGGTGCGAGGTCTGCGGACACCGCATGGCCGGGGCGGGCGCGCCTGCGGGCGCAGTTCCCCCGCCGCCTCCCCCGCCGCCCGCGCCCGGCTACGGCTACCCGCAGGGCCCCGGCCCCGGGGAGCCGACCGCCCGTGCCGAGCTGTGCCCGCAGTGCCGCACCCCGCGTGAGGCCATGGCGCCCTTCTGCGAGGAGTGCCGCTGGAACTTCCTCACGAACACGGCGACCTCGTACACCCCGCTCGCCCCGCAGCAGGGCGCTCCGGGCGGACCCGGTTCTCCGGTGCCCGGCCTCAACCTGCCGCCCGGCTTCCAGGCCCAGCAGGGACCGCCGCCGCAGCAGCAGCGGGACCCGTTCGAGTACCAGAGTTCGCGGCCCTCGCAGATGAACCGGCCGGCGGAGCCGCTCTCGTCCGAGCAGGGCGGCCACTCCGGGCCGCCGCCTCCGCCGTCGTTCCAGCAGGGACCGCCGGCCCCGCCGTCCTTCCAGCAACAGCCGCCGCAGCAGCAGCATCAGGCGCCGCAGGGCTTCCAGCAGCAGTCCGCACCGCCCGCCCCCGCGCAGCCCCAGGCTCCGCAGACCGGCGGCGACGACTGGCTGCTGCCGCCGCCCTCGCAGGGGCCGGCGCCGCAGCCTCACGCCCCGCAGCCGCACGCGCCACAGCCGCCGCAGGGCTTCCAGCAGCCGATGCAGCAGCCGTTCCCGGGCCAGGGCCAAGGGCCCGGGCAGGGACAGGGCCTGGGACAGGGACAAGGCGGCCCCGGCCAGGGACACGCACCCGACCACGGGCAGAACCGTCAGCAGTCCACCACCTGGACGGCCGTCATCGCCCCGGACCGTGAGTACTTCCTCGCGATGATGCAGCGCAGCGGCCCCGAGGCGACCGGGCTCAACCTGCCCGCGTACTCCCCGGAGCAGCACCTTCCGCTGACGGGCAGCCAGATCACCATCGGGCGCCGCCGGCAGAGCACCGGCGAGGCCCCCGACATCGATCTGTCCGTGCCGCCGGAGGACCCCGGCGTCTCCCACCAGCACGCGGTGCTGGTGCAGCAGCCCGACGGCAACTGGGCCGTGGTCGACCAGAACTCCACCAACGGCACCACGCTCAACACCGCCGAGGACCCGATCCAGCCCTATGTCCCCGTCCCGCTCCAGGACGGCGACCAGGTGCACGTCGGGGCCTGGACGACCATCACGCTCCGTCGCGGCTGAGGTCGCGGGGAGAGGGCCTCGTGCGGGTCGAGGACGCCCGCCGTCAGGGTCAGCAGGAAGCGGCCCAGAAGGCGGGGTCCTAGGACCCCGGTCCTCGGCCGGTCGGTCTGCGACCATGGACACGTGACTGAGATTCCGCGCGACACGCTTCAGGAGCAGACCTTCTACGAGCAGGTCGGCGGCGAGGAGACCTTCCGGCGCCTGGTGCACCGCTTCTACCAGGGGGTCGCCGAGGACCCGCTGCTGCGTCCGATGTACCCGGAGGAGGATCTGGGACCCGCCGAGGAACGGTTCACGCTGTTCCTCATGCAGTACTGGGGCGGCCCCCGGACGTACAGCGACGGGCGCGGGCACCCCCGGCTGCGGATGCGGCACGCCCCGTTCCGCGTCGACCGCGCCGCGCACGACGCCTGGCTCGGCCACATGCGGATCGCTCTCGACGAGCTCGGGCTGTCCGCGGAACACGAGCGGCAGCTGTGGGACTACCTGACGTACGCCGCCGCTTCGATGGTGAACACCGAGGGCTGACCGCCCCGGAATCCGGTACTCCGCGGCCGGATAACGGTCACGATCCCATCAAGGTGCACCCGTAAGCGGTTTCCCTAACCCGGTGCTCTCTGAAAGCATCCATGCAAGCGTCGGGGGGCGTGCATACACAGGGTTCTGGGGGGTCAGGTGACGGGGTTCGTCTTTCTGCGGGTGCGGGCCCACCGGCTCCTGCTCGCCGCCGCCGTACTGGCGGTGCTGCTGACCACGTCCGTACTTGCCGCGCTCACCGCGTTCTCCGGCTCCGTCGGCGACGCCGCCCTGCGGCATTCGCTCACCCACCGCTCGGCCGCCTCCGCCTCGCTCGTCATATCCGCCCAGGTGGACCGCGACCAGCGCGAGCAGGCCGACGCCGCCGCTCGCGAGGCGGCCCGTGACTCTTTCGCCGGGCTGCCCGTGAGCGTACGGAAGCTGGAGCACTCCGGGCCGTACGCCCTGCCACGCAGCCTCCAGGGCCCGGCCGCCAGGCGCGGCGACCCCGATCTGACGCAGTTCGCCGCGCTGGATCACAGCCGTGTCCGGCTCACCGCCGGCCGCATGCCCGAGGGCGGGAGCGGGAAGACCGACGGGCCGGTGCGGGTCGCACTGCCCGCTACCGCAGCCGAGGTGCTGAAGGTGAAGCCGGGCACCCGGCTCACCCTCACCGACCGGCTGGGCGGAAAGCCGCTGGAGATCCTGATCACGGGTCTGTACGAGGCCGCCGACCAGGCCGATCCGTACTGGCAGCTGGACCCGCTCGCCGGACGCGGCGTCCGCAAGGTCGTCTTCACCACCTACGGTCCGCTGCTCACCGATCCCACCGTGCTCGACTCCGGCCGGGTCAGTTCGGGCGAGATGTCCTGGCTGGCCGGCGCGGACTTCCGGGCGGTCACGACCGGCCGGATGGACGCGCTGCGCCAGGCGTCGACCAGCGGCCCGGAGGCGCTGCTCGCCACCGAGGCGTTCAAGGACGGCGCCTCCGTGCGGACGTCGCTGCCCACGGTGCTCGAACAGATCGAGAAGGCGCTGCTGGTCTCCCGCTCGACCCTGATGATCGTCGCCGTCCAGCTGGTCCTGCTCGCCGCCTACGCCCTGCTGCTGGTGGCCCGGCTGCTGAGCAGCGAGCGCGGTGGGGAGACGGAACTGCTGCGGGCACGTGGCGGCTCGCGGGGCCGGATCATCTCGTTCGCCGCGATCGAGGCCCTGATGCTGGCGGTGCCCGCGGCCGTCGTCGCCCCGCTGCTCGCCGGGCCGTTGACCCGGCTGCTCGCCGAACGCAGTGAGCTCTCGCGGATCGGGGTCCGGCTGGGAGAAACGGCGTCCGGCACCGTGTGGCTGGTCGCCGCGGGGGTCGCGCTGGCCTGTGCGCTCGCCGTGGTGGCGCCCGCGCTGTCGTCGGGCGGCACGGGGCGCGGCCGTGCGGCCGCACTCCCCGCCCCCGTGCGGGCGGGCGCCGACGTGGGTCTGCTGCTGGTCGCCGCGGTGGCGTACTGGCAGCTCGACCGGCAGACCGGTGCCGCCGGCAGTGGCGCCCTGAGCGGGGACCAGGACGGCGAGCTCGGTATCGATCCGCTGCTCGTCGCCGCCCCTGCGCTGGCCCTTCTCGCCGGCACGGTCCTGACCCTGCGGCTGCTGCCGCCCGCGGCCAAGCTCGCCGAGCGCCGCGCCGCGAGCGGCCGGGGGCTGCCCACGGCGCTGGCCGGCTGGCAGTTCAGCCGCCGGCCGCTGCGCGGCGCGGGTCCGGTGCTGCTGCTCGTGCTGTCCGTCGCGATGGGCATGCTGGCGATCGGCCAGAGCGCGTCCTGGGACCGCTCGCAGGGTGACCAGGCCGACTTCAGGTCCGGCGCGTCCGTGCGGATGACGGGGGTGCTGAACCCCGATCCGGCGAAGGCGGACACGTACAGCACGCTGTCGGGAGTGCGCGAGGCCGCGCCCGCGTACCGCACGAGCACGGAGCTCTCGGGTGAACGCACGGCCCAGATCCTCGCGTTGGACACCGCGCACGCCGACGAGCACCTGATGCTGCGTGAGGATCTGGCCGACGAGTCCCCGGCGAAGCTCCTGAGCTCACTGGCTCCGCCGGGGGCCGCCCGGCCGGGACTGGTGCTGCCGAAGGGGAGCACACGGCTGACGTTCGATCTGCGGATCGCCGAAACGGCCGCTCGCGGGGGCGCGTCCCCGTCCGGCCGAACGCCGCAGATCGGTGTCCTGCTGGAGGACCGCTTCGGCCTGCCGTTCCGGGCCCTCGTCGGCCCGGTGCCGGCCGACGGCAAGCCGCACACCGTGTCCGTGGCGGTCTCCGCCGCGGCCGGACTGGCCGTGACCGGCTTCGAACTGGACGACAAACCGCCCATCGGCACGGCCGAGGAGCACCGGCTGACGGTGACCGCCCTGCGGGCCGTGACGGCCGGCGGCGGGGAGCGGCCGGTGCCCGTGCCTGACGGCTTCCGGTGGAAGGCGGCCCTGACGGCCGGCGCCCCGGGCGAGGACCAGCCGGCCCACACGCTCAAGCCGACGGCACCCGCCGGGACCGCGCTGTCCGTCGCCTACAACACCGGCTTCATGTCCGCGGAGGTCGCGACGTTCCTTCCGCCGACGAACAGCGTCCGTGTCACCGTCGCCCGGCCGAAGGCCCCGGCGCTGCACGCGATCGCCACGGACGCGTTCCTGAAGGCGTCGGGCGCGAAGAAGGGGCAGAGCGTCGATGTGCCGCTGGGCGGTGTGCAGATGCGCGTGAAGATCGTGGACGTGGTCAGGCAACTGCCCACGACGGGCCCTGCCGCCGCCGCTGCCGGTTCGTCGGGTGCGAGCGGGGACGGTGGGGCGCTGCTGCTCGATCTCAAGGCCCTCACCCAGGTGTTCGCGGAGAAGTCGGCTTCGTTCCTCAGCCCCACCGAGTGGTGGCTGAGCACCGGCCCCGGGGAGGCGGAGAAGGTCGCCGCCCAGCTGCGCGCCCTCCCCGACACCGACCCGGCGCAGGTCCATGTGCGCGACGAGGTGGCGAAGGACCTGGTCGGCGACCCGCTGGGCGCGGGTCCGCAGTCCGCCCTGCTGGCCGTCGCCGTGGTCGCCGCCGCGCTGGCCGCGGTCGGCTTCGCGGTGAGCGCCGTCGGCTCCCAGCGCGAACGGTCCGCCGAATTCGCCGTGCTGCGGGCACTGGGGGCTCCGCGCCGCCAGCTGGCCCGCATGATCGCCGCCGAGCAGGGCGTGCTGATCGCCATCGGACTGCTGGCCGGGCTGGCACTCGGCGCGGTCCTGACCAGAGCCGTGGTGCCGCTCATCGTGCTGACCGGGCAGGCCGCCCAGCCCGTACCGGCCGTGCTGGTGCAGTTGCCGGTCTGGCAGGTCGCCGGGCTGCTGGCCGGCGTCGCCGCGCTTCCGCTGCTGATCGTCGCGGCGATCGCGCTGCGCCGGGCCGACCCGGCGGTATCGCTGCGCCACCAGGGGGACAACTGACATGAGCGCCGACAAGAACGCCCCTTCCGGCCGCGCCCCCCGTGGTCCCGCAGCCTGCGCCCCCTGGGTCCGTACGCGGCTGCGTACCGCCCCCGGCTCCTCCGTCGCGCTCGCGGTGCTCGTGCTGCTGACCGCGTTCCTCGCCGCCGCGTTCCCGCGCTCCGTGGACGCGTACGAGACGAAGGGGCTCCGTCATGACGTCGGCTCCCTGAGTCCCGGACGCAGCCTGCTCGAAGCGACGACGCCGCCCGACGGGTCCTCGCTCGACGAGAGGGCCGACGCGGCGCGCAGGGAGGAGCTGTCGAGAGTCCACGGTGAGCTCCTGGGCACGCTGCCCAGCCCGGTACGCCCCGACGCGTCGCGTTCCTCGTACGGGGTGCGGACCACGAACCCGCTCACGGCGAGCGAGCCCTATCTGCCGCGCCCTAACGCCCAGCCGCCGCAGTTCACCTACATCGCCCCTTCGGCACTGTCCGAGCACAGCACGCTGAAGTCCGGGCGCTGGCCCGCGGCCCGGGGCACGGTGACCGCCGGCACCCGTGAGGTGGAGGCGGTCGTCCCGGCCGAGACCGCGGCCGCGCTGCGCTTCGAGATCGGTTCGACGGTCGCCGTGCCCACGCACGACGGGAAGCCCCTGACCGTACGCGTCACCGGCACCATCACACCGCGGCACCCCGGCGACGCCTACTGGTCCGCCGAACCCCTGATGCGTGCCCCGTCCCTGGTCGCGGACCCCGGCCAGCCCGTACCCACCTTCTACTGGGTGGCCGCACTGCTGCTGTCGCCGGACGCCGGACCCGCGCTGCTCTCCACGACGGGCGAGCCGGAGCTGTTCTGGCACATCGCGCCGGACACCACGCATCTGACCGCGACCGACGCCGCCCCGCTCCTGGACGCCGTCGCGTCCCTGGAAAGCGGCCCCGAACTGCTGAAGCTGCGGGACATCGCGGGCCCCACCGTGACGCTGAGCACCGATCTGGACGAGATCCTGGGCGCTCACGAAGCGATGCGGTCCGCGATCAGCCCGGTGGTCGCGGTCGCCGCGGCCGGGATCGGCTCGGTCGCCGGTGTCGTCCTGCTGATGACGGGTGGGCTGACCGCCGCCCGCCGGCACAGGGAGCTGTCCCTGCTGCGCTCGCGCGGCGCTTCCCTCGCCGGTATCGGCAGAAGGCTGTTCGCCGAGACGGCCGTGCTCGTGGTCCCCGCGGCGGCCCTCGGCCTGCTGCTCGCCGTACTCCTCGTCGGGCAGGCCCGGCTGTGGCCGGCGGCGGTGGGCGCCGGGGCGGTCGCGGCGCTGGTCTGTGTCGCCCTCCCGCTGAGTACGACGCTCCAGCACCGCAGGCCCCAACTGCACGGCGCCCGCGACGATCTGATGAATGCCAGGCCCTCACGGCGGCGCACCGTCGCCGAACTGACCGTGCTGGTCCTGGCGACCGGCGCGGTCACCGCGCTGCGCCGCCGGGGCACGGGCTCGCCCGGCGGCACCGACCTGCTGGTCAGCGCCGCACCCGTCCTGGTCGGCCTGATCGCGGCACTGCTCCTCGTACGGCTCTACCCGCTGCCGCTGCGCCTGGCGTCCCGCGCCGTCGCGCGGACGCGGGGAGCGGTCGGCTTCCTGTCGCTGGCCCGTGCCGGACGCTCGTCGGCGAGCGGCACGCTTCCGTTGCTCGCGCTGCTGGTGGCACTGACCACGGCGGCGTTCGGCGGTTCGGTGCTCGCCGGTGTCGCGGACGCCCGGGACGCGGCGGCACTGGCGGCCGTCGGTGCGGACGCCCGGATCAGCGCGCGGGGTGACGCGAGGCCGGTGACGGACCGATTCGCCGAGGAGGTACGGGCGGCAGGCGGTGTTCGGGATGTGGCGCCCGTACAGATCGACTACAGCGTCGTGCTGCCGCCCGGCGAAGGCGGCTCCGAGAGCAACAAGGGGGCGACGCTGGTCGGCGTCGACCCCGCGTCGTACGACCGGCTGGCCCGCGGCACCGGAGCCGGGTCGTTCCCTCCCGCCCTGCTGAAGGCCACCGGCCCCTCGGCGCCGCTGCCCGAGGGCGCGCCCTACTCGGCGGACCGGGTGCTGCCCGCGATCGCGTCGCCGTCCGTCGCCGAGCGCCTCGGTGACCAGCCGCAGGCCATCGACACCCTGGCCGGGGACTTCAAAGTGCGGGTCGTGGCGGTCCGCCAGGTCACTCCCGCCGTGACCGGTTCCTCGTTCCTGATCGTCAACTCCGCCTCCCTCACCCAGCGGCAGACCACCGCGCTGCTGGTCACCGGGGACGCGCTGGACGCGAAGGCGCTGAAGGCAGCGGCCCGGGACGCGGGCGAGGACTTCGTCGTACGCCTGCGGTCCGAGGAGCGCGAGTCGTTCGTCGACACGCCCGTGCAGTCCGGTGCCGAGCGCATCTACGGCGCCGGAATCGTGGCGGGGGCCGGGTACGCGCTGCTCGCCGTCCTGCTGTCCCTGCTCCGGACCGCGCCCGAGCGCACCACCCTGCTGGCGAGACTGCGCACCATGGGGCTGACCACCCGGCAGGGCAGGCGGCTGCTCGCCTTCGAGGCGATGCCGCAGGCGCTGCTGGCCGCCCTCGGCGGTCTGCTCGTCGGCTGGACCACCATCGCCCTGCTGGCACCGGGCGTCGACCTGGTCTCGCTGGCGCTGTCCGGCGCACGCGGCGCCGATGTACCGCACACCGCTTCACTGCGGGCCGACCTCTGGTCACTGGCGCTTCCCGCGATCGGCGTGGTCCTCCTCGCCGCCGCCGTCGCCGGTGTCCAGGCATGGTGGGCGAGCCGTCGTGGATCGATCACCGAACTCAGGGCAGGAGACACCCGATGACGTCGTCGACCGAGACCACCCTGGCGGAGCTCGAACAGCGCGCCGCCGCACACCGCGACCGGCCGTCGTACGGCCATGACGCGCTGATCGCCTGCGACCGGCTGGTGCGCATCTTCACCACGGACGGGGTGGAGGTGCAGGCCCTGCAGGGCCTCGATCTGCTCGTCACCGAGGGCGAGTTGATGGCGCTGGTGGGCGCCTCGGGCAGCGGCAAGTCGACACTGATGAACATCCTGGCGGGCCTCGACGTGCCCACGGCCGGGTCGGCGAAGGTCGCGGGCTGCGATCTGCTGTCCATGGGCAAGAAGGAGCGGCTGCGCTACCGCCGCGACGTCGTCGGGTTCGTGTGGCAGCAGACCGCCCGCAACCTGCTGCCGTATCTCACCGCCGTCCAGAACATCACGCTGCCGATGCAGTTGCGCGGCGGCGGCCGGCGCGGCGAACACGCCGCCCGCGCCGAGTCGTTGCTCCAGATGCTGGAGGTGGCGGACTGCCGCGACCGGCGCCCCCAGCAGATGTCCGGCGGACAGCAGCAGCGGGTGGCGATCGCGGTGGCGCTGGCCAACTCCCCCTCGGTGCTGCTCGCCGACGAACCGACCGGCGAGCTCGACTCGGCCACCGGGGACCAGGTGTTCGCCGCGTTCCGCCGCGCCAACGAGGAGCTGGGCACGTCGATCGTGATCGTGACGCACGACCAGGCGGTCGCGAGCGAGGTGCGCCGTACGGTCGCCATCCGCGACGGCCGTACGTCCTCCGAGGTGCTGCGGCACACGGAGGTCGACGCGGCGACGGGCCAGGAGTCGCAGGTGGCCCGCGAGTACGCGATGCTCGACCGCGCCGGCCGGCTCCAACTGCCCGCCGACTACACCGGGGCGCTGGGCATGGAGCACCGGGTGATGCTGGAGCTGGAGCAGGATCACATCGGGGTGTGGCCGGACGGGCGCGAGGAGTAGAACGGGAGGCCGTCCGCTACGGGGTGCACGGCCTCCGCCCTTCTCCACCGCGGCCTTCGCCGTGCTCTACCGCTCCTGCGTGGTCAGTGCGTGCTGCCGACCGTCACGGCGAGCGTGCCGAGCCCGGCACCCGGGCCGCGGACGATGACCGAGCCGAAGGGCGTGCGCAGCCGGAGCCAGGGCCCGGAGGCCAGCAGGGTCACCGGGAAGTCAGGGGCGGCGCGCAGGAAGCCCAGGGACTGGGCGGCGTGGACGGCGCGCAGCGGAAGGTGCGTGGTGCCGACCGGGCGCGACCAGATCTCGCGGCCGATCAGATCGCGTTCGGCCCTGGTGCGCCGGTCCTCGGGCAGTGCTTCGTCGCGAGTACGGAACTCCGCGACAGCGGCGGTGAGTTGAGCGCGCAGGGCCATCGGGTCGGGCAGTCCGGGCTGTTCGCGCCAGCCGCCGCGGGGCGGGAGCACTCCCGCCCACGGCGGTCCCGTGACCGGCGCCGGGACGGCGCCCGAGCCGGTCGACTCCTCCAGTGATTCGAGGAGTTCACCGGCGGACACGGTCACATCGAAGGTGTGCGTGGCGGCCAGCCGCGCCGTCCGGATCGCGAGGACCTCGAACGACGGCGGCCGGCCGAACACGGCCAGTGCGCCGCCGCCTGCCTGCAACCGGACGGCGGCCGCCCGGTCGTAGTGGAGCAGCCGGCCGAGGAAGGCGGCGAGATCCGCCGCCTCCCTCGGGTCGGCGAACAGCAGCGACTGCACGGGCACCGTCATACGGCGGCGGGCTCCTCGGCCAGGAACTCCTGGAGGAAGAGCTTCTCCTCGGCGGAGATCCGCCGAGGCCGCTCCTCGGCCAGGTTGTACGGGACGACAACGGTCGACGCCCGTACGTACACCTGGTCCGGGTCCTTGATCTCGTACGCGATCGTGAGCGAAGCGGCGCCTATCTTCGTGACCCACGACTCGACGGTCACCGGAGCGTGCCGGTGGACCAGCGGCCGTACGTAGTCGATCTCGTGCCGGGCCACGACGGACCCGCCCGAGAAGGACGGCGAGCCGTCCCCCGGCGCCAGCCGGAACATGAAGTCGATGCGCGCCTCCTCCAGGTAGCGGAGGAAGACCACGTTGTTCACGTGGCCGAAGGCATCCATGTCCGACCAGCGCATCGGGCAGCTGTAGATGTGACGAGCCAAGACGATCAGCCTCGCGTGAGCTTCTTGTACGTGGCACGGTGCGGGCGGACCGCGTCCGCACCGAGACGCTCGACCTTGTTCTTCTCGTACGACTCGAAGTTGCCCTCGAACCAGTACCACTTGGACTCGCCCTCGTACGCCAGGATGTGCGTGGCGACGCGGTCCAGGAACCAACGGTCGTGGGAGATGACCACGGCCGCACCCGGGAACTCGAGCAGGGCGTTCTCGAGCGAGGACAGGGTCTCCACGTCGAGGTCGTTGGTGGGCTCGTCGAGGAGCAGCAGGTTGCCGCCCTCCTTGAGCGTCAGCGCCAGGTTGAGGCGGTTGCGCTCACCACCGGAGAGGACACCGGCCGGCTTCTGCTGGTCCGGACCCTTGAAGCCGAACGCGGAGACGTACGCCCGCGACGGCATCTCGACCTGGCCGACGTTGATGTAGTCCAGCTCGTCCGACACGACGGCCCAGAGGGTCTTCTTCGGGTCGATGTTGGCGCGGGACTGGTCGACGTAGGAGATCTTGACCGTGTCGCCGACCTTGATGGCGCCGGTGTCCGGCGTCTCCAGGCCCTGGATCATCTTGAACAGCGTGGTCTTGCCCGCGCCGTTCGGACCGATGATGCCGACGATGCCGTTGCGCGGCAGCGTGAAGGACAGGTCGTCGATGAGGACCTTGTCGCCGAACGCCTTCGAGAGGTTCTCGACCTCGACGACGATGGAACCGAGCCGCGGGCCCGGCGGAATCTGGATCTCCTCGAAGTCCAGCTTCCGCATCTTGTCCGCCTCGGCCGCCATCTCCTCGTACCGGGCGAGACGTGCCTTGGACTTGGTCTGCCGGCCCTTGGCGTTGGAGCGGACCCACTCAAGCTCTTCCTTGAGCCGCTTCTGGCGCTTCTCGTCCTTGCGGCCCTCGACCTTGAGGCGCGCCTGCTTCTTCTCCAGGTACGTGGAGTAGTTGCCCTCGTAGGCGATCGCGCGGCCGCGGTCGAGCTCAAGGATCCACTCGGCGACGTTGTTGAGGAAGTACCGGTCGTGAGTGACGGCGATGACGCAGCCCGCGTACTTCGAGAGGTGCTGCTCCAGCCAGTTCACCGACTCGGCGTCGAGGTGGTTGGTGGGCTCGTCGAGGAGGAGCAGGTCCGGGGCCTCGATGAGGAGCTTGCAGAGCGCGACACGGCGCTTCTCGCCACCGGAGAGGTTGGTGACGGGCCAGTCGCCGGGCGGGCAGCCCAGGGCGTCCATGGCCTGCTCCAGCTGGGCGTCCAGGTCCCACGCGTTGGCGTGGTCCAGGTCCTCCTGGAGCTTGCCCATCTCGTCCATGAGCGCGTCGGAGTAGTCGGTCGCCATGAGCTCGGCGACCTCGTTGAAGCGCTTGAGCTTGCCCATGATGTCGGCGGCGCCGTCCTGGACGTTCTCCAGGACGGTCTTCGACTCGTCGAGCTTCGGCTCCTGCATGAGGATGCCGACGCTGAAGCCGGGCGTGATGTACGCCTCGCCGTTGGACGGCTGCTCAAGGCCCGCCATGATCTTCAGTACCGTGGACTTACCGGCACCGTTGGGTCCCACGACACCGATCTTTGCGCCGGGCAGGAAGTTCAGGGTGACGTCATCGAGAATCACCTTGTCGCCGTGCGCCTTGCGCGTCTTGCGCATGGTGTAGATGAACTCAGCCAAGAGAAACCGTCCGGCAGCAATAGAGGTGTGGGCAGATACACCCATCTTGCCTGACGCCTGCCACCGGACGGAAACCAGTCCGCTCCCCATTACCCGCTGTGACGCCTTCCGCCCGGCCCCGAAGACGCGTCGGGCCCGGTACGCGGCTGCGTACCGGGCCCGTCGCGGCGCACGTCAGTACGTGCCCGTGGTCACTCACTCACTCGCTGTCGTCGCCCGGCTTCCTGCGCCGCAGGAGGAGGATCGAGCCGCCGCCGATGACGACGAGGGCGATGGCGACGCCCGCGATGATCGGGGTGGCATTGGAACCGCCGGTCTCGGCGAGGTCGCCCTCCAGTCCCGTGGAACTGGTGCCCGTGGAGGCCGGGACGGGCTGCCTGGCGCTCTGGGTGCCGATGCCGCCCTGGTCACCGGCGGCGGCGCCGGAGGCCGTGACGCAGTCCAGGACGCCCGTGAAGTTCTTCTGCAGGCCGCCGGGCCCGGTGATCGTGAAGTCGTACGCCTGGTCCTCGGCGACCGGGATCGTCACGGTCCTGGTGGCTCCGGCGGCGATGGTGTGCTCGGAGCCCGCCAGCTCGAAGGTGAACGGCGCGTCCCCCTTGTTGCTCGCGGTGATGTCCACGCCGCCCTTGGCGCAGTTCTTCTTCGCGGTGAGGGCTGGAACCGCCCCTGCCTCGGCCCAGGTGGCGGTGGCCGCGGCGGAGACGGTGGACTCGCTGGACCCGGCGAGGATCTGGGTCTGGCTCCTGGTGACACCGGCGAAGACCCGGCCGACCGGCACGGAGGTCGTCGCCTGGACGGTCAGCGCGGCCGAGCCGTCGGCGGCGTCCTTCGGTATGTCGAAGTAGAGCCGCGCACCGTCGGCCGCCGAGGTGACGGGCCTGCCGTCCTTGTCGGTGATCCGCACGCCGCTTGCGGCGTCTGCGGGCGGCGTCAGGGAGACCTGGTCCGCGTTGGTGCGGACGGTGACCGGACCGAGCCGCTCCCCGGCCCGGCCGGAGACCGCGGCGGGCTCCAGAGCCAGGGACGCCCTGGGCTCGGCGGAGGCGGAGGCGTGCTCCGACAGCCAGTCGGCGAGCTTCTCGGCCTGCGGGTCGGCGGCCTCGACGTGCACGTCGTCCGAGTGGCGCCAGATGGCGACCTGCGTTCCGGCGGCCGCCGTCTGCTCGGTGAGCGGCCCGGTGCCCGCCCGGCGGGCCAGGGCCGCGAGGTCGTCGATCCGCGGGTAGGAGTGCTGGAGTATCCAGCGGATCTTCCCGGCGTTCTTGTTGGCCCCGAGCGACGTCTGGTCCCAGGACGTCTCCAGATACTTCGCCTGGTCCTGGGTGGCGTTGTGGATGTCGACGCAGTAGGTCTTGAGCTTGCCGCCACCTTCGACGGTCATCTCGAAGAGACCGGCGGGGATCGTCTGTGTGGTGTTCTTCTCGCCGTTCTCACCCGGGATGCTGAGCACCGCGCGGTCGAAGGTCTTCAGCCCGTCCAGGACCGCGGTCGCGCCACCCTGGTGCTGAGGGGCGCTCCCGGCCGCCGCCCCGGTGGCACCGGCGAGGCTGCCGGCCGCGACGAGACCCGTGACCAGCAGCGTGGAGGCCACTTTGACGAGCCCGCGGGCGCGCCCCCGTACCGAGCTCGTCGCCGAGGCCGCGGACTGCGTGCCGGACGGCGGAGCGGACGCACAGGACCCGGATGATCCGGAAGACGCCGAGAACGCAGAAAACACAGAATTCCCCTCCGGGCGAGAACCTCGCGCTTGGTGCGCGTGTGGGGATTGCCTCGCCAGCAGACTCAAGTGCCCCATGAATACTGAGGAATCCTAAAGACCGGGCGAAGCCCAGTCCCCCGTCTTACGGTCGGACAACCATTCCGACTCGTAATCGTTATCGCTGTATCCGGCATCCGCTGCCCTTTCAGGACACCGACGCCAGCTCGGTGGCTGGTTCCTGACGCTCCGCCGCATCCTCGTCGCCGGCTTCCGCACCCTTCGGCGTGCGGGACGTCAGGGAGGGCTCCGCCCTGAGCACCCGCCTGAACGCCGCCGTCCCCCGCGTCAGGTCGTGGCCCACCGCCACCGCCTCGACGTCGACGAACGTCCGCCGCTGACCGTCCCGTTCCTCCTCGCGCACCTTCAAACGGCCGTGCACGACGAGTGGTTCTCCCACGGAGACGGAGCCGGACAGATTCACCGCGAGCGTGCGCCAGGCCCACACCGTGTAGAAGCTGGTGCGTCCGTCGGCCCAGACCTGCTTCTCGCGGTCCCAGCGGCGCGCCGTCACGGCGAAACGGAATCGCGCCATTCCGCCCGTCGCCGTCTCCCGGAACTCCACACCGGTCGCCGCGTTTCCCACCAGCGTCACAAAGGTGTCGTTCATTCTTCCGTCTCCGTCCAGACTCTGCGTACCGGACCGGTGCACGCTCTGTGCACCGTGTCCCGCACTGATTTCATGCTGGACGGAGAACGGAAATCCCGCTGACGCCTGTGGACTACCGGCCGGTTGTGGAAATCTCCGTCACCGCCACGTACCTCTCCCGCACCTCTCGGTAGCGCGCGAGTTCCGCGGACACCGGGTCGAGGACCCTGGCCCGGCCGCATCCGGCCGCCGCGTCACGCAGCCGCCGCTCCGCCTCCTGCCCGTACCGCCGTGCCGGACCGCGGGCAGCCGCCGCGCAGGACCACTCCACGAGCGGCCCGCCGATGACTCCGGCGAGCATCACCAGGGCCGGTGTCACCAGGCCCGGTTCGAGTACGCCGACGATCTGGCCGAGCAGCCAGAGCCCGCCGAAGATCTGGAGCAGGGTCATCGTCGCCTGCACCAGCACCGCCGCGGGCCACCAGGCCGGACGCGGGGGCTTCGCGGCCCGGCCGAGCGGCAGGCCCGAGCCCCTGCCCGCCGGCTTGGCCCTGCCGGTCTGCGTGTCCTGGCCGGAGCCGCCGGAGCCCCTGCCGCCCGCCGACCGGTTCCGGCCCTCGGCGCTCGCGTTCTGGGCCAGTTCGTCCAGGGCCTCGGGCAGCCCCTTCGCCCCGTTGACCGCCGCTTCCCTGACGGCCTGCGCCCAGGGGCCCGGCAGCCCGGCGGACGCGTCGTCCGCCACGGCCCGTACCGCCTGTTCGACCCGCTGCCGGGCGGTGATCTCCGCCTCCGGCGGGGCAGGGGCCAGGGCCTGGGCCATGCGGTCCAGGCCGCCGAGCTGCCGGGTGGACTCGTACCAGCGCCAGAGCCGCAGCCAGGGTGTCCCGCAGGCCCGTCCGGCATTCCTGCGCCACGCTCGCTCGGCCGCCTGACCGGCGGCCGCCGCACCGACGGCCTCCGCGAGCCGGTCGGTGAACTCCTCCCGAGCCAGTTCGCCGAGTCCGGCCCTCCCCTCGGCGACGTACACGGGCCGGAGCCGCGCGGCCGCCGCGTCGACATCGGCGGAGAGCCGGCGGGCGGCGGCCGTGCGTTCCTGGACGAAGCGGCCGAGCATCTCGCGCAGCTCGGCCATTCCGTCGCCGGTGAGCGCGGACAGGGAAGTGACGGTCGCGCCCGGTTCGCCGTGTTCGCCCAGGGCGATGCCGTCCTCGTCGAGGAGGCGGCGCAGATCGTCGAGGACCAGGTCGGCGGCGTCCCCGGGCAGCCGGTCGATCTGGTTGAGGACGACGAAGGTGACCTCCGCGTGCCCGGCCAGGGGCCGCAGATAGCGCTCATGGAGGGCCGCGTCGGCGTACTTCTCGGGGTCGACGACCCAGATCACCGCGTCGACCAGGGCCAGCACCCGGTCCACCTGCTCCCGGTGCCCGGGCGCCGCCGAGTCGTGGTCGGGCAGGTCGATGAGGACTAGGCCCTGGAGCGCCGCGTCGGCTTCGGAGCCACCCTGCTGCGGCCTGCGCCGCAGCCGCCCCGGGATCGCGAGCCGGTCCAGGAGCCCTGCCGCCCCGTCGGTCCAGCTGCACGCGATCGGTGACGCGGTCGTCGGCCGCCGCAGCCCGGTGTCGGAGATCTGGGCTCCCGCGAGGGCGTTGAAGAGCGTGGACTTCCCGCTGCCGGTCGCGCCGGCGATGGCCACGACGGTGTGCCGCGAGGAGAGCCGCTGACGGGCCGCGGCCTCGTCGAGTACGCGCCCCGCCTCTGCGAGGGTCTCCCGGTCCAGCCGGGCCCGTGACAGGCCGACGAGGTCCCGCAGGGAGTCGAGGCGCTGGGTGAGCGGCCCCGTGGACGGTACGTACGCCTCGACCTGGGTCCCCACGTCGCCGTCCGGCCCGTCCCCGTCTCCGTCACCGTCTCCGTCACCGGCGCCCCCGGCCTCCTCGGACGCGGCGGCCGCACGGCGGGCGATCAGCCCGTCGTCCCAGCGCCCGCCCCGGCTCTCGCCCTTCACCGGGCCCCGCGGCTTCTGCCCCAGGTCGTCCCGCGCCCGGCCGCCCTCGCGCGCCTCCTGCTCCTCGGCCTGCCCGCCCCCGGTCCCGTGCGCCGGGTTCTGGCCCTGGTCCTGGTCCTGGTCCTGACCTTGGTTCCGGCCCTCGTTCTGGCCCTGGTCCTGGTCCTGGTCGGTGACGGCGGTCATTGCTGCACCCTCTCCTTCTGCAGTACGGACAGCGCGGCGATCAGCTCGGCCTGCGGTTCCGGGGCCACGTCCAGGGCGTCGAGCGGTGCGAGCCGCCGGTCCCGCTCCCCGTGCATGACCTGGTCGAGATAGGTGGTGAGCAGGGCGCCGCCCTTGTCACGCAGCCGCAGGGCGCCCTGGGCGCCGATCCGCTCCGCGAGCTGCTCCCCCGCGGTGCGGGCGCGGCGCCCGCCGAGCAGGGCGGCGGCCAGCAGCGCGGCCACGGTCTCGGCGTCGGGGGCGACATTCCGTTCCAGGAGCCGCACCTCCTCCTCGGCCAGCTCTTCGAGCACCCGTCGCCAGCGCCGTACCGCCATCGCGATACGGCCCTGGATGTCCTCGGCCGGTCCCCATCCGCCGGCTTCCCGGCCGGCGTCCTCGAAGCGGAACGCCCCGGAGGCCGGTTCCTTCCGCCACCTCGTGCGGATCTCGTCGTCGGCGGCGGCCACCGCGCACTGGAGCAGCGCCACGAGGCTCTCCACCAGCGCCTCCAGCAGCTCCCCCGCAGAGCTGTCCAGGGGATAGCCGCGCCACCGCGTCCGCGCGTCCCCGGCGAGCACGGCGCCGCTCTGGAGCCTGCGACGGATTCGGTCCGCCTCCTTCCGGTACGCCTCCTCGACGACGCCGGTCAGCCGCACCGAGGCCGCGTACTGCGCGGCGACGGCTGCGGCCAGCTCCGGCATGCGTACGTTCAGCGACCGCATGACCCCGGACGCCGTGCGCCCGACGGCCTGCTGACGGGCTGCCGGGTCCTGGGCGCGGTGGGTGAGCCAGGCCCGCAGGGGGGCCACGGCGGTGGTGGGCAGCAGACCGCTGCCGCCGCCGGCGGACTCGGGCAGCTCGGGGATGGTGAAGCGGGGGAGCTCGCCCAGTCCGGCCTTGGTGAGCAGGGCCGCGTACTGCCGGGAGACCTCGGCGATCACCTGGTGGGGCACCCGGTCGAGGACGGTGACGAGCGAGGCGTCGTACTCCTTGGCCGTACGGAGCAGATACCAGGGCACGGCGTCGGCGTACCGGGAGGCGGTGGTCACCATCACCCACACGTCGGCGGCGCAGATGAGTTCCGCGGCGAGCACCCGGTTCCGTACGACCAGGGAGTCGATGTCGGGCGCGTCCAGCAGCGCGAGACCGCGCGGCAGGCTGACGGCGGTCTCCACCCGCAGGGCCGTGCCTTCGTCGTCCCCGCCCGCGGCACCGAGGTCGTCGAGCCCGTCGGGGTCCCTGACCTGACCCGGCGGCAGCCAGATCCTGGTGAGCTGAGGCAGCACCCGTACCCCGGCGAACCAGTGGTGGTCGTCCGGGTGGCAGACGAGCACCGGCGTCCGCGTCGTCGGGCGCAGCACACCGGCCTGGCTGACCCGGCACCCCACGAGGGAATTCA
This sequence comes from Streptomyces sp. NPDC058620, assembly GCF_042717135.1. NCBI lineage: Bacteria > Bacillati > Actinomycetota > Actinomycetes > Kitasatosporales > Streptomycetaceae > Streptomyces > Streptomyces sp. NPDC058620. The sequence continues at coordinate 59,659 of NZ_JBHXQO010000021.1, read as the reverse complement.
CCAGCGTGGACTTCCCCGCTCCGGTGGAACCGCCGATCACCGCGAGCAGCGGAGCCTCGGGGTCCTTGAGCCGTGGCAGCAGATAGTCGTCGAGCTGCGCGAGCAGTTCGACCCTGGTCTGCCGGGCCCGTTCAGCCCCCGGGAGGGGCAGTGGAAGACGCACGGCGGCGACACGGTCGCGCAGGGCGGAAAGTGCGTCGATGAGCTGAGGCCGTACGTCCATGGTCACCACATGCGAAGAATGCCCAATTTTGGCGCCTTTTTGAAGCGTATAGGCACCTCTGCGCGGCGGTTCCACTCTGGGGGACAGAGGGGACGAGTGGGACGCAGGCATAACGAGTGCACAACACCCGGGGCGCGAGACGTCAAAAGCGGTGCACGAATCGCACCTACCTGCGATTATCGGTTCGCTTCACTGAACCTCCACATCGTGTCACGCAGGTGAAGCAGCCGGGTCGGGGTGATCGGAGCCCTATCCTTGTCCCGGCAAGGTCAGGACCGGCCGGAACGGACCCGCCCACAGGGCCCCGGGCCACCACCTGCCCCCGTAGCTCAGTGGATAGAGCAGGCGCCTTCTAAGCGCTTGGCCGCAGGTTCGAGTCCTGCCGGGGGCACATGTTTATGCAGTTCAGAGGCGGTTTTGAGCCCTTCGCGAGATCACTTGCGGAGGGCTTTTTCATTGAGCGGCGCCCGCTCTGTTCTTCGCCACCGGCTCGAACTGCCCCACGCCAGTCCTTGCGCCACCCCACGCAAGTGCATTCAGCCCGCAAAGTGAGCCGCCCGATGCGGATGCGGCCATTGGGCCACGTGAGGGCGGGGAGCCATGCCAGAGCTTGGACGGGCCGCGGGGGGCCAGTTCGGGGAGCGCGAAAAGCAGGCGCTCGATGAGGGGGTGGTGATCGCCGGCTGGGAGGGAAGTTTCCTTCCGCCCGCAAGCGCGGTCACGAGGGGGAGGTCGCGCCGGGCCAACGTCAACACGGTCGGCTGCACGCGCGGCCGGATCCGCGAGGCGTTCAAGATCCATCTCGGCAAGAACGCTCCGTCAACGGTGATCTGATACAGCCATTCACGCTTGACTCCATGACACAATTATCATGTCATGGAGACATGCTGTATGCGACTCCCTCCCTGAACGCCGACGACCGGCGGGCCCTCGACGAGATCGAGAGCATGCGCCGCGCCTTGAACCACATGCTCCGGGCCACCCCTCGATGGACCCGCCAGCTGCGCCGTAACCTCACCGCCCGTGCGATCGCCGGATCGAACACCATCGAGGGATACGCCGCGACGGTCGATGACGTGGAAGCCCTCATCTCCGGCGAGGAACCCCTTGAGACCGGGGAGAAGACGCGTGCCGAGCTGGAGGGCTACCAGCGGGGCATGACCTACATCCAGGCCCTCGCCGACGCCGGTGACGATTTCCGGTACGACGCCGGCCTGCTCAACGGCCTGCATTTCATGCTGCAGGGCCACCACCTCGACAAGCGCCCCGGCCGCTGGCGTGATGGCCCCGTCTACGTCACCAGCCCCGACGACCCCCTCGTGCCCGCCTATACCGCACCCGACAAGACGGACGTTCCCGCTCTGATGTCGGAGTTCATCGACTGGCTCAACGAGGGCGATCTCGACGCCCCCGTCCACGTCCGCGCTTCCATGGCCCACCTCAACCTCGTCAAGATCCACCCGTGGAAGGACGGCAACGGGCGAATGTCCCGCGCTCTGTCCACCCTCGTGTTCTCCCGCGAGGCCCTGATGCCACCCGAATTCTCCTCCATCGAGGAGTGGCTCGGCCGGGGGCAGAACACCTACGCCTACTACCAGGTCCTAGAAAACGTGGGCGGCCCGCGCTGGAGTCCGGAACGGGACACCCGGCCCTGGATCCGGTTCTGCCTGACTGCCCACCACCGCCAGGCCCAGCAGGCTCAGCGGCGCTTCGATGTCATGTCGCGGGCCTGGACCCGTCTGGTCGAAGGTGTCGAAGCAGCTGGCCTGGATGAGCGGGTGGTCTATGCCCTGCTCCCCGCCTTTTCGGACGCGAAGGTCCGCCGCACCGTCTACCAGCAGGACGCGGACCTCAGCGACCAACAAGCCATCCGCGACATCCGTGAGCTCGTGGCCCGTGGCTGGCTCGTCCCCCACGGCAAGGCCCGGGCCCGCCACTACGCCCCCGGCCCTCTCATGGACCCGGTCCGGGAAGAGGTCCGCCAGTCCATGGAGCCGTACACGGATCCCTACCGGCGTGCTCAATGACCTTGCGCGTTCCTGCCGCAACTGAGTCGTACTACGCCGCCGCGGCTTCCAGCGCTGAAAGGTCTTGTGCTGCCTCGATGCGGGGGTGAGGCACCCATGGAGCTCTGCTCATCGCGGCCACCCGATCCAAACGGTCAGGTTGCCCGAGGAGTTGCTCATCCGCATACATCCACCGGGCGCCTGCCTCTGAGGGAAGCCGCTTGGCAATGAAACTCTGGGTGGCCTCGTGGTAGTAGATCAGGTCCGCCCCGAGCCGAGCTTCCACCGGCGTTGCGTTGATGTTCGCCACCTCGATGCGGCTGCCGAGATGTTCGAAGACATGGATATCGCAGCGGAACGACGCCCCGGTGGCATGGCCTCCAGGAGATCTTGACGCGATGCCTTTTCGCCTGCGGCACGCCCTGGTGACAACCCCAGGCCGTCACTCAATGCCCTCGAGGGCAGACGCATCACTGGCCTGTCAGGGAAAGGGGCACCCTGCGGGGCTCATCAGTAAATCCGTGGGCGAGCGAATGGCTCGCCCCTTCCGGCACGACCGGAGCTCTCCACATCGAACGCCGCATCGGTATCGAGCGGGCCGTCGCCGCTCGGACCACGGACATCGGGGCAAGTCTGCGGAGTATGTGACAGAGGCCGAGAGGCAGGCGCCTTCTAAGCGCTTGGCCGCAGGTTCGAGTCCTGCCGGGGGCACTCTTCCGTCCAGCCCATGCCAGGCCCTCCTCCGGGAGGGCCTTTTTGTGAGCCAGGGGCACGCTGGCGAGTCCGGCGCAGAGAGGACGTAAAGCCGCGCCGAGCGACCCCGGCGGCACGGCGGGGTCGGCCAACTCGCTTACGCAGGAGGCGACTTACCTAAACATCGCCGGGGCGACGTCTGTTGTTCGTCCCCGTGCCACCTACGGCCTCTCCATACCCGGCAAGCATCTACGCAGTGGGTCGGCGGTGGTACGAGGCGCGGCCCTTCGTCCGTGGGTGTCACGAGGGGGAACAGCGTGCAGTTCCGACGTGTGGGACGGGCGGGCCGGGGGCGGGCGGCGGCCTCCGTGGTCGTGGGGGCGCTGCTCCTCGCGGGCTGCGGCAGCCACGGGGCCGATGACGCGGCGGCGCCGAAGGAGCCCGTGCCGGACATCGCGTGCGCCGAGGGCGGTCAGGTGCGCGGGTCGGGGTCCACGGCTCAGCAGAATGCGATGAGCCGCTGGATGCAGCAGTACCAACTCGCCTGCCCCGAGGTGCAGCTCGTCTACAACCCGCTCGGGTCGGGGGCGGGTGTCGCCCAGTTCCAGCGGGGAGCGAGCGCGTTCGGGGGTACGGACGAGGCGCTGAGCCCGGAGGACGTGGAGGGCACCAGGGAGGTGTGCTCCGGCGGGCAGGCCATCGATCTGCCCATGGTCGGCGGTCCCATCGCGATCGGATACAACGTGCCCGGGGTGACCGGCCTGGTCCTGGACGCTCCGACCCTCGCCCGGATATTCGATTCCCGGATCACCCGGTGGAACGACCCCTCGATCCAGCGCCTCAACCCCGGTAAGAAGCTGCCGGACCTGGCCGTGGTCCCGTTCCACCGTACGGACGACTCGGGCACCACGCAGAACCTGAACGCCTATCTCAAGGGCGCCGCGCCCACCAGGTGGCCGTATCCCGCGGGCAAGAAGTGGCAGGCCCGGGGCGGCGAGTCGGCCAGCGGATCGGACGAGGTCTCCTCGACGGTGATCCGGACCGATGGCGCGATCGGCTACTTCGAGCTGTCCTTCGCCGTCAAGCGGAAGATCGACACCGTACGCATCGCCACGGGAGCCGCGGAACCGGTCGCGCCGAGTACGACCAGCGCTTCGGTGGGCATCGCGGAGGCGAAGATCGCCGGTACGGGGAAGGACCTGACGCTGCGGTTCGACTACGAAACGTCCGCCGAAGGCGCGTACCCGATCGTCCTGGTGACGTACGAGATCGTCTGCGACACGGGCAATCGGGCCGACAGCCTCCCGGCGCTCAAGTCCTTCCTCACCTACACCGCGAGCGAGGAGGGCCAGGAACAGCTGCACTCGATCCACTACGCGCCGCTGCCGGACTCCGTGGCGACCGAGGTGCGCGAGGTCGTCAGCTCCCTTTCCTGACCCGCGCGCAGGCCCGTGCCCAGCGGTCTGCCAACACGTCGTGCAACCCGGGCCGGACATATCCTGAAAGGGCTCGAAGCTCTCCGATCAGAACTCTCCGATCAATGGGAGGCGTCATGACATTCGTGCAGGTCATCGACTGCAAAACGAGCAGGGCCGAAGAGTTGAACAGGTTGATGGACGACTGGGTCGATGCGACACAGGGCAGGCGGACAGCCACACACTCGATCGTGGGACGTGACCGCGCCGACGCCACACACGTGGTGGAGATCGTGGAGTTCCCCTCGTACGAGGAGGCGCAGAAGAACTCGCACCTGCCGGAGACCGACCGGATATTCCGGGAGATGGTGGCCCTGTGCGAGGGCGAGCCGTCGTTCACGGACCTCGACGTCGTGCGGGACGAACAGCTGAACAAGATCGTGGTCCGCGGGTTCTTCGACGACGTGATCAACGCGAGGAACATCGAAGCGATGGACGCGATGTGCACCGCCGGCTACCGGGAGCACGACCCGTCGCTGTCTTCGTACGACGTGGGGCTCGCGCAGACCAAGGTCGAGAACCGGAAGATCCTCGAGGCGTTCGAACCGGAGGCCACGATCGAGAGCCTGACCGCCGAGGGGGACCTGGTGTGCGCACGACTGTCCTTCAAGGGGCGTCACGTGGGCGCCTACCAGGGCATGGAGCCCACCGGCCGGGAGGTCTCGGGGACCGGCCACGCGACCTTCCGCTGCGAAGGCGGCAGGCTCGCGGAAGGCTGGTGGAACTTCGACGACCTCGGGCTGATGCGACAGCTCGGTGCGATCGAGGGCTGATCCGCGTCGGCCGTCCGTCCGCCCGTCCGCGGCGGCCAGGCCCGCCTGGCCGCCGCCGATCACCCTTGAGCCGTGCTCATCAGGCCGGGGTCGTGAACTTCTTGCGCCAGGCCAGGGACACGTAGACGAGCGCGACCAGGACCGGGACCTCGATGAGCGGGCCGACGACGCCGGAGAGCGCCTGGCCGGACGTCACGCCGAAGGTGGCGATGGCCACCGCGATGGCCAGCTCGAAGTTGTTTCCCGCCGCTGTGAAGGCGAGCGTCGCCGTGCGGTCGTAGTTCAGACCGATGGCCTTGCCGAGCAGGAACGTGCCGAACCACATCACGGCGAAGTAGACGAGCAGCGGAAGCGCGATCCGTACGACGTCCACCGGCTGGGACGTGATGGTCTTCCCCTGGAGCGCGAAGAGGATGACGATCGTGAAGAGCAGGCCGTAGAGGGCCCAGGGGCCGATCTTCGGGAGGAACGCGGCCTCGTAGGACTCGCGGCCCATCTTCTTCTCGCCGAAGCGGCGGGTCAGGAAGCCCGCCACCAGCGGGACACCCAGGAAGATGACGACGTTGAGCGCGATCTTCCACATGGAGATGTCGAGGTGTTCGCCCTCGCCGAGGCCGAGCCAGCCGGGCAGCAGGTCGAGGTAGAACCAGCCCAGTACGCCGAACGCGATGACCTGGAAGACGGAGTTGAGTGCCACGAGGACGGCCGCCGCCTCGCGGTCGCCGCACGCGAGGTCGTTCCAGATGATGACCATGGCGATGCAGCGGGCCAGGCCGACGATGATCAGGCCGGTGCGGTACTCGGGGAGGTCCGGGAGGAAGATCCACGCGAGCGCGAACATGAGCGCCGGGCCGAGGATCCAGTTGATGACCAGCGAGGAGATCATCAGCCTGCGGTCACCGGTGACGGCGTCGAGCTTGTCGTAGCGGACCTTGGCGAGGACCGGGTACATCATGATCAGCAGGCCGACGGCGATGGGCAGGGAGATTCCGCCGATCTCGACCTTCGCCAGGGCGTCGTTCAGCCCCGGGATCAGCCGGCCGAGCCCCAGGCCGAGGCCCATGGCGAGCAGAATCCATACGGCGAGGAAGCGGTCGAGGGTCGAAAGCTTCGCGACGACCGAGGGCTGCTCGGGCGGCGCGGTCGCTTGGGTGGGGGTCACGGACAGGCCCTCTTGTTCTCGGCAGCGGAACGAGCGGAATCGGCCAGGTCGGCGAACTGGCCGGCGAGCTGGGCGATGACGTCCGGGCGCAGCCTGTAGTAGGTGAAGCGGCCGCAGGGCTCGGTCTCCACCACACCGGCCTCACGCAGCACTCTCAGATGGTTGGAGAGGTTGGTCTGCTTGGCACCGGTCTCCTCGACCAGGTGCGTGGTGCAGAGCGTTTCGCGGGCCAGCAGGTTCACGATCTTGAGCCTGAGCGGATCGGCCAGCACCCGGATCAGTTCAGTGTCGACTGACGTCATCATGGACTGATACTGTCACATCAATGGTGACTGACACCACCAGGTGCTGATATCACCTGGGCCTGATCCGCCATGGGGCGCGCCTGATCCCGCCATGGGGCGCGCCCGATCCCGCCGTGAGACGAGAGAGCCCTCCCATGTCCGAGAAGCCGTCCGTGCTGTTCGTCTGTGTCCACAACGCCGGCCGCTCGCAGATGGCCGCAGCCTGGCTGTCGCACCTGGCCGGTGACCGGGTCGAGGTCCGCTCCGCCGGTTCCGCTCCGGCCGGCCAGGTCAACCCCGCCGCCGTCGAGGCCATGCGTGAGGTCGGCATCGACATCACCGCCGAGACGCCGAAGATCCTGACCGTCGACGCGGTCAGGGCATCGGACGTCTGCATCACCATGGGCTGCGGCGACACCTGCCCCGTCTTCCCGGGCAAGCGGTATCTCGACTGGACGCTGGAGGACCCCGCGGGCCAGGGGGTCGAGTCCGTACGGCCGATCCGCGACGAGATCAAGAAGCTCGTCGAGAACCTCATCGAGGAGATCGCCCCGGAGCAGTCCGCCTGAGCGACCGGTCCGGGACGAAGGGGTCGGCGCGCCGCGCGGCACCTCGCGCGAAACGAACCGTGGGGAGCGACGGAGCCGGTCGCTCGCCACGGTTCGATTCCGCTACCGCGCCGCCGTCAGCGGCCGAAGGACGCCCCCAGGGCCGCCTTCACGGCGACCGTTCCGAGCGTCGCGTTGTTGATGGCCGACGAGCCCGTGACCGTGGTGCCGGCCGTGGTGGCCGGGAAGAACCAGAGGGCGCCCGCGCCCTCGTCCTCGCCCGGGGCACCCACCGCGAGCTCCGCGCGCCCGTCCTTGTCGCCGTCGACGAAGGCGGCGGCCCCACCGAACCTGTCGTTCGGCTCGGCGGCTCCGGCGACGCCCGCCGTGTCCTGGTTGAAGCCCTTGGTCCCGGTACCCGTGGGTCCGGTGGAGGTACCGGGCATGACGACGATCCCTCCCGCGCGCTGGACCGTTTCGAGGGCCTCGCGGGCGCAGGATGCCCTGCGCTTCTACCGACGGGCCGGCTGGCACCAGGTCCCCGCGCCGGTGCCCGGCAGGGCGGGCCTCACCGTCCTGCTGGGGCCCCGGCATCCCGGGCGCCCCGACGTCTCTCGGCCGGACGCCTCCTGACGGGACTTCGGGACGTGGGGACGGCTCCGCCGGAGCGAGGCCGTCCCTACGTCCCACGGGGGTTCAGGCGACGAATTCAGCAGCAGCCTGGTCCTGCTTCCGCCACAGCGTGCTGCGCAGATCGGAACCGCGGACGAGCTGTATGCGCCAGGGATCGATCCGCAGTACGTGGTAGCCGGGATCGTCGGGCCCTCCACGCCAGTAGTGGATCGGGTCGTAGCCCACACCCGGCGGGCCGCCCCGCTGGTACACGTCCCACGCGTGAAGCTTGGCCTCCTCGTCGTCGGCCCAGGTGGAGACACTGTCCACGAAGACCGCGTTCTGACGGGGATTCCAGTACGAGTACGTCGTGTGGGGGTTGCCCGCGAGGTGCGCGCTCTTGACCGGGGTCCGGTACGCGGCGAGCCAGCCGACCGGCTCGCCGTCGACGATCTCCCACACGGGCAGCAGCACGCGGGCGCGCGGGCGGTGCTGACGGTCGACCGTGACCATGGTCGCGTACTTGATGTCGCGGATGTAGTCGAGGAAGGAGTCCTGGATCTCGGAGAACTCGCTGACGGTGTCGGCCATGAGTCCGTCCTTTCGGGAATCAGTGGGAGACGGGGATGTCGGTACGTCCGGCGACGGCGTCCACCGAGGCGGAGTGCGCGGCGCCCCGACGGGAGCGCAACCCGAACGCGCTGATGGCGGCGGCGAGGACGGCTGCCGCGAACGGGACGAGCAGACCGGTCCGGTATCCGTCCAGCAGCGCGGCAGGAGTCTCCCCGTGCGTGGCGGCCACGCTGACCGCGGTGACCGCGGAGAGCCCGAGGGCGGCACCGAACTGGAAGGCGGTGTAGAGCAGACCCCCCGCGAGCCCCTGCTCCTCCTCCGCGATCCCGTCCGTGGCCACGATGGTGAGCGGGCCGTACGCCAGGGAGAACGCGAGGCCGAGGATGATCAGGCTCGGGAACATCGCCGCGTAGCTCCAGTCCGCTCCCAACGGGAGGAACAGTCCGTAGGAGAGCACCGCCAGCAGGAGCCCCCCGAAGATCACCTTGGCGTTGCCGAAGCGGTTGACCAGCCGTGGGGTGAGGGTCGGCGAGAGAATCGCGTCGACCCCGATGACCAGCATGGCGAAGCTCGTCTGCAGCGTCGACCAGCCGCGCAGTTCCTGGAGATACAGCACCACCAGAAACTGGAAGCCGAAGAACCCGGCGGCGAACAGCATCGCCGAAAGGTTCGCCCGCACCAGGGAGCGGTTGCGGAAGATCCCCAGGCGCACCAGGGGCTCGGCGGAGCGCCGTTCGATGACGAGGAAGGCCGCGAGGAACGCCAGCCCGGCCAGCAGGGTGCCGGCGCTCGAGGTGATCCCGGCGTGGGCCGCACGCTCGACGCCCAGCACGATCAGCACGAGGGCAGCGGTGACGGTGAGCGCGCCTGCGGCGTCGACGCGCTTTCCTGTTCTGTCCGGGCGCTCCGACTTGGGGACGAAGGCGAGGGCGGCGACGAGGATGAGGAAGGAGAGCACGACCGGGGCGAAGAAGACCCAGCGCCAGCCGATGGCGGTAAGCAGCCCACCGGCGACCAGCCCGACCGTGAAGCCTCCCGCGGCGGTGCCCGAGTACAGGAGCAACGCCTTGTTCCGCTCCGGCCCTTCGGCGAAGCCCGTGGTGATGATGGACAGACCCGCCGGGGTCATGAAGGCCGCGGCGACGCCCGTGACGAACCGGGCGACGATCAGCATCCACCCTTCGGTGGCGAATCCGCCGAGCCCGGAGAACAGCAGGAAGACAGTGAGCCAGAAGACGAACATCTGACGGCGTCCGAACAGGTCGGCCGCCCGCCCGCCGAGGAGCATGAAGCCGCCGTAACCGAGTACGTAGGCGCTCATGACCCACTGCAGGTCACCGGTGGAGAGTCCGAGGTCGGCGCGGATCGACGGCAGCGCCACATTGAGCATGGCGACATCGATGCCTTCAAGGAAGATCGCGCCGCACAGCACGAGCAGGACACCCCACTTGCGCGTGTCCAGCCCGCTCGACGTACTCAAGGCACTCATGACGATGAACCCCTTCCGGAGTGGTGGGTGTTGGTGATGCCTCAAGCTTTCGCCACGCCCCGGACGGGAACAACAGCGATGATCGCAACGTTCGGACAGCCAGGCTTACCGATCCGTGGCCCGCGCGATTCCGGAGACCCCATGGACCAGAACGAACTCGATTGCTTTCTCGTACTCGCCGAGGAGCTGCACTTCGGCCGGACAGCCGCCCGCCTGCGCCTCTCCCGCGCCCGGGTGAGTCAGCTCATCCAGAAACTGGAACGCCGCGTAGGTGCGCCTCTGTTCACGCGCACGAGCCGCAGTGTGGCCCTCACCGGTCTGGGCAGCCGTCTCCGTGACGACCTCGAACCCCACTACCGCGGCATCGAGGACGCCCTTGCGCGTGCCGTCGCGTCGGCACGTGGCATCGAGGGAGTCCTGCACGTCGGATTCTCGACACCCCTGGCCGGTGAGATGGTGATGAAGGCGACCGAGAAGCTGCGCACCACCCATCCCGAACTCGACGTCGAGGTGTGCGAGGTGCCGCTCTCCGACCCGTACGGAATGTTGCGCAAAGGCGACTTCGACCTCCAGCTGACGGATTTCCCGGTGCATGAGGACGACCTGACCCGCGGACCGACGCTCCTCGTGGAGGACAGGGTGCTGGCAGTCGCCGCCGGGCATCCCCTGGCCGTACGGGACACGGTGACGCTCGAGGACCTGGCCGGCGTGCCGTTGCTGACGATCGCGGGAGACATTCCGGAGTACTGGCTGGAGCATCAGCTGCCGACGCGCACACCCAGCGGCAGGCCGATCGGGCGGGGCCCGTCCGTCACCAACTTCCAGGAGGCGCTGACGCTCGTCGCGGGCGGCAAGGGGGCCTTACTGGCAGGGGCCCATATCGCGCTGTACCACGGCAGGCCCGGTATCTCCTACGTCCCGGTGGAGGGAGACAACCCCCTTGGGTACAGCTTGATGTGGCGGTCCGGCGGTGGCAGCCGGGCGATCGAACTCTTCGGTCGCATCGCCCGCGAGATCGCACGGGACATGGCTCCGGCCGATCCCAGGAGAGCGATACCCGGCTGATCACCCTGCCCCTTGTCCCGCACGGGCCCGGGCCGCTCGCGGACCGGCGTCGGGCTACAGAGCCACCGCGGCCAGCAGGGCGAACGAGGCGAAGGAGAATACGGTGCGGACCCGGTGGAGGCGGTTCCAGCGGGGCTCGAACGCCGCCCTGGCCGCCTTGTCGTCACCACCCTCGGAGGCGGCCAGCGCGTTGTTCAACGGAATGTTCCCGATGATCGTGATCGCGTGGCTGATGACCGAGCAGGCCAGCGCACCCGCGGCGAGCAGCCGCTCGCCGTCCCCGCGCTCGCCGGACGTGAGGAGCGCGGCGGCCGGGAAGACGATCACGCCCAGGAAGACGACCAGGAAGCCCGGTCCCGGCACCTTCTCGTTGAACCGGCGCATCGCGGCCGTGAACATGCCGTCCGGCAGCGCGCCGAGCCCGGGCATGATCGCGAACAGGAAGGTCAGCATGAAGCCGGCGTAGAGGCCTGTGGTGAGCACGGCGGCCATCATGAAGGAGGAGAACATGGCGCCCATCATGACGTGCAAGTGCGTGCGGCGCGCGGCCTTTCCGCAGGGCGCTACGGAACGCCGCCCGCCGCTTCGTGACGGCTTCTCAGCCGACCTCGCCCTCCCCCTGGCCCTCGTACGGTGCGTCATCACCGCCCGTGATCGCGTCGGCCTGTTCGATCGCCGTGGCCAGCTTCGACACGGAGCTGTCCTCGGTGGCAGCCGCCAGTTTCTTTGCCCTGGCGGAGAGTTCACCGAGCTCCGGGGTGCCGGGCACGCTTCCGCCGCGCAGCACGTCGGCGAAGTAGGCGGCCACGGCCGTCACCTGGAGCCGGCTGTTGTCGCCGCCCCACAGCGGACCGTCGATCTCACCGGTCTCCACCGATCCGGTCTCCTCGTGGGCCTTCCGGGTCTTCGGGTCCTGCCAGCGCACGGTCGCGGTCGCCACGTGTCCGGACGCGCCGTCGCGGAGGCGTACGGCATAGAGCGCCGTCACCGTGTGGCCGGGGCCGATCTCGCCGCCGTCCACGCTGTCGTCGCGGAAGTCCTCGTCGGCGACCTTGCGGTTCTCGTAGCCGATGAGCCGGAACTGCTGGACGGTCTCGCGGTCGAAGGCCACCTGTGCCTTGGCATCGCGGGCCCGCAGTTGGACATGGGCGGGCAACTGGTCGACGAAGACCTTGCGGGCCTGCGTCTCGTCGGAGATGTAGGTGGTGTGGCCGTCGCCCTTGTTGGTGAGGCGCTCCATCAGCTCGTCGCCGTAGTCGCTGCCGACGCCCACGCCGAAGAGGGTGATGCCGTACTCGCGGCGGGAGGAGTCGATGCGTTCGAGGATCGCGTCGGCCTCCGTCTCCCCGGTGTTGGCGAGCGCGTCGGACAGCAGCACGACCCGGTTGCTGGCGCCCTTGCGGTGTCCCTCGACGGCCTCGTCGTAACCGCGCCTGATGCCGGCGTCCACATTGGTGGAGTCCTGCGGTTCCATGGCCTCGACGATGTCCCGGACCTTGGTGCGGTTGCCCTGGAGGCGGGTCATCGGGAGGCGGGTCTCGGCCTGGTCGCTGAAGGTGACCAGGGAGACGGAGTCGTCGTCGCGCAGTTCGTCGGTGAGGATGCCCAGGGATTTCTTCGCCAGGTCCAGGCGGCCCGGCTCGGCCATCGACCCGGAGATGTCGACGACGAAGGTGAGTGCGGCGGGAGGGCGTCCGCTCTGGCCGGTGGCGGCCTTGGTGGCCAGCCCGACCCGGACGAGCGACCAGTCGCCGGCCTCGCCCCCGGCCCGTGCACCGTCGACGGTCACCGAGAAACCGTTGTCCTCGGGCCTCTGGTAGCCCTGGCGGAAGCTGTTGACGAACTCCTCGGGCCGCACGGTCTCCGGTCCGGGCAGCCGCCCCTCGCCCAGGGTGCGGCGCGCATAGCCGTAGCTGGCCGTGTCCACGTCCAGGGCGAACGTCGACAGGTAGTCCGGCGTCGCCACCTCGCGGCCCGCTTCCTCCCGCTGTTCCGGACGGACCTCGTCCGCCGCCCCGCCGGGCGCGGTCGCGGCAGGGGCCGGCGCCCCGCCGTACGAACCGCCGGCACCGGTCCTACGGTCCGCGGAGGCCGCCCCGTCCGACCCCGCGCCGCAGCCGGTGAGCAGCATTCCGCCCGCCAGCAGCAGCGCGAGCGCCCCGCTGTACTTCGCTGTCCCGCGTTGCATCGGTACCCCCCACGTCGTCGACATCTGTGAATGTGACGTACCGGCAGGGGCGAAAAAGCAGACGAACGAGTTGCGGATCAGTCTCGATGCGGCAACGGCGGGCGGAATCGGCACGGAATGTCGACGTCAGGACACGATGTCCTTACGACTGAAGCCACGGAAGGCGAGGGCGAACAGGATCAGGGCATAGGTGACGGACACCGCGGCGCCCTTGGCCATGCCGCCCCACTCCAGATCCGGCTGAAGCGCGTCCGCCCAGGCGAACTGCCAGTGCGCGGGCAGGAACTCACGCCAGGTGCCGAGTGCGGTGACGGCGTCCAGGACATTGCCGACGATGGTGAGGCCGACGGCTCCGCCGACCGCGCCCAGGGGTGCGTCGGTCTTCGTCGACAGCCAGAACGCCAGTGCGGCGGTGACCAGTTGGGAGACGAAGACGAACGCCACCACGAGTGCGAGACGCGGCACCGTGTCCCCGGTGGCGAGTGCCCCGCCGGTGGGGAGTTCCAGCGGCCCCCAGCCGTACGCCGCGGCTCCCGCCGCGAGGGCGACCACCGGCAGCAGCACCATGGCGGCCAGGCTGAAGCCGAGCGCGACGACGAGCTTGCTCCACAGCAGCCGGGTCCGTGGCACGGGCGCCGCGAGCAGGTAGCGCAGGGAGGACCAGCTGGCCTCGGAGGCGACGGTGTCCCCGCAGAACAGGGCCACCGGCACCACCAGCAGGAAACCGGCCGAGACGAACAGGCAGGTCGCGGCGAAGTTCGCGGCGGAGGCCGTCGCGGTGTCCATCAGGGTGAGCCGTTCACCGCCGCCCGGTCCGCCGTCCGGGGTGCCGCCGATCGCGAAGGCGATGATCAGGATGAACGGCAGGGCGGCCAGCACCCCGCCCATGAGCAGGGTGCGGCGCCTGCGCAGCTGCCGCATCGCCTCGACACGCAGCGGGAGCGTGCGGCGGGCCCGGTAGCCGGGTGCCTCGGGGGCGTGTGTCACATCGACTGCGGCACTCATGCGGAGCCTCCGGAGATCAGGGTGAGGAACGCGTCCTCCAGGCGGCGGTGCGGGCCGACGCCCGTCAGCGGCAGGTCCAGTCGAACCAGTTCGGTGATCAGCTCGGAGGAGGTGGCACCGTCGAGCCGGACGAGCAGGCCGAGCCCGTCGCCCGTACGCACCGCCGATCCGATCCCCGGGAGTGCGGCGATCTTCTCGACGAGCGGTTCGGTGACCTCCCGCGCGGTGGTGACGAGCAGCATGTCGCCGGAACCGGTGATCTCGGCGACGGGTCCGGCCTGCACGAGCCGGCCCCGGTCCATGACGACGAGATGGGTGCAGGACTGTTCGACCTCGGAGAGGAGGTGGCTGGAGACGATGACGGTCCGTCCCCCGGCCGCGTACCGGATCATCACGTCGCGCATCTCGCGGATCTGGGGCGGGTCGAGGCCGTTGGTCGGCTCGTCGAGGATGAGGAGGTCCGGCATTCCGAGCATGGCCTGGGCGATGGCGAGCCGCTGCCGCATGCCCTGCGAGTACGTCCGTACGGCGCGGGCGAGGGCGTCACCGAGCCCGGCGATCTCCAGGGCTTCCTCGATGTGCGAGTCCTCGGCGGGCCGCCCGGTGGCCTGCCAGTACAGCTCCAGGTTGGCGCGCCCCGACAGGTGCGGCAGGAAGCCGGCCCCTTCGACGAACGAGCCGACCCGGGAGAGCACGGGCGCGCCCGGCCGGATGGCATGCCCGAAGACGCGGATGTCGCCGTCGTCGGGCGTGATGAGCCCCATGAGCATGCGCAGGGTGGTGGTCTTCCCGGCGCCGTTCGGCCCGAGGAGTCCCAGCACCTGCCCCTTCTCCACCCGGAAGGACAGCTCCCGGACGGCGTACCTGTCGGCGGACTTGGCGTACTTCTTCGACAGGCCGGTGATCTGGAGCGGTACGTCGGCGAGCGCCGGGTCGGGTGCCGGGGTCGCGGTGCGGCGGCGTGCGGAGAGCAGGAGCGCCGCGGCGATCACGACGGCCGCGGCCGGAAGTCCCCAGGTCCACCAGGGCAGCGCCGTCGACGCGGTCCTGACCTCCGGTGCGGTGGGGAGGTTCAGCGGGCCTTCGAGCGAGGCGGTGTACGTGGCGGGGGCGGCCGGGGAGGCGTAGCCGAGGTCGGTGGCGGACAGGACGAGGCGGAGCCGGTGTCCGGAGTCGAGCTCGTGGTCGACGGCCGGGAGGGTCAGCTCGATGGGCCTGCCCTGCTGCGCGGGCGTGATCCGGTGGGCGGTGACGAGCTGGGAGGGCAGCACCTGCTGCTTCCCGTCGGGCGATACGTCGTAGACCTTGCCGAACAGCACGGCGTCGCCGCCGCCGCTTCCGCTGTCGGCCGTGACGTTCACGCGGACGGTGGGTGCCCCGGTGACGCGTACGGATTCGGCGAGCGGCCTGGAGTCGAACCGGGCGTACTGCCCGGGGAAGTCGAGCGAGAGCCCGACGCCGAAGGAGGACAGCTGTGAGAGTCCGCCGCCGAGTCCCGGCACGGCCGAGATCGCGGGCGGACTGGCCCCGGCGGGGTTGTGGAAGGTCTGTTCGCCCCCGGTGAGCGCGATCTTCTCGCCCTCACTCCTCAGCCCCGGATAGCCGTCACTGCTCGCGCCCCGCTGCTGGGCGGCCCCGTCGGTGGAGTCGATGCCGCCGGTACGGGTGACGCGGAAGGCGGGGCCCGTGTCGGCGCCCTTGTCCTCCTTCAGGTACCGGTCGAACCACGAGCCGACCCGGCTCGTGATCCGGTCCCCCTCCGCGTCGCCGCCGTCGTGCCCGCCCGCGATCCAGTCGACGGAGACGGGCGCGCCGTTGCCGCTGATGGCCTTCGCCATGGCGTCGGCGTGGTCGAGCGGGAAGAGGGAGTCCGACTGGCCCTGGACGATCAGTGCGGGCACCTTGATGCGGTCGGCGACGGCGACCGGGGAGCGCTCGGTCAGCAGCTCACGCGCGGCGGCGTCGGGCTTCCCGCTGACGGCGACCCGCTCGTACATCTCGCAGAGCTGCTTCTCCAGCTGCCGGCAGCCGCCGCCTGTGGTGACGAAGATCCCGGCCCAGAGCTTCTTGAAGACGCCGTCCGGGAACAGCGCATCGGCCAGATTCCAGTAGGTGATCACCGGTGCGACGGCGTCGACCCGCTTGTCGTGCCCGGCGGCGAGTAGCGAGACGGCGCCTCCGTAGGAGACCCCGGTGAGGCCGACCCGGGGGTCGCCCTTGCCGTCGAGCTCCACCTCGGGCCGGCCGGCCAGCCAGTCGATGAGCCCGGACACGTCCTTGACCTCGGCGTCGGGTGCGTTGAGCGAGATCTCCCCGCCGGTCTTCCCGAACCCGCGGGCCGACCAGGTCATGACGGCGTATCCGTCGGCCGCCAGCTTCTGGGCCTGGGCCCGCGCATCGGCCTTGCTGCCGCCGAAGCCGTGCCCGATGAGCACGGCGGGCCGGCGCTCCGAACCCCCGGCCGTGAAGTACGAGGTGTCGATCGGCACCCCGTCCAGCCGCAGCATCCGGTCCTCGCGCTGCACGGCGGGACCGCTGTCGTCGGCAACCGCGGTCCACGTGCCGCCACCCGCGAGCACGACGAGCGCGGCGAGGCCCGCGGCCCATCGGCCGCGCTTGCGTGGCAGCCGGGGCCGCCACCGGGAAGTTGGGGAGTCCATACCCCGACCCTAAGCGGGAGGCAGCACTCCGAAAGAGGCCGCCAGGGGGAAGTACCCGGCCTCCCTCAGAGGTACGCGGCTCCCCCGCCGTACTCCGTACGCGGTACACCGCCTCCCGCGACATCGGCTCCCGTGGCGTTGGGCGCCGGGCCGCGCCGTGGCGAAGCGGCCGGTTCGCCAACCGAATCCCAGCCAGGCCCGCCACCGTCACTGCTGGAAGTCGCGTACTCCACAGCAGGGGAATGGCCCGCCCCGCGCGCACCGGGAACCGAGGCATGACGGAGTACACCGCGATGCTCAAGCGGGCCGGCGCGGAAAAGCGGGCCGGCGCGGACAGCATCCTCACGTTCGCCGCCGAGCGGGTAGCCACCCACCTGGCGGACACCCGTGGATGAGAACCTGCCGCGACCCAGGTGGCTCCCGGCCACCAGCCCCGCGTCGACGCTTTCCTCGAACAGTTGCCTGGTCACGTCAACTTGCCTTGAACCGCCACGACATGGGCATCAGAGCGGGTCGCCGGATCCGGTATCTGACGGTCTATCGTGGACGTCATGGCCGCAGATCTCATTCGCATCGTGTCCCGCGACTCGCCCATGGCGCTCGCCCAGGTGGAGCGTGTCCGCGCCGAACTGGCCGCGCTCCACCCCGACATCCGCACCGAGGTCGTCGCCGTGAAGACGACCGGCGACAAGTGGATGGGCGACCTGGCCCTGGTCGAAGGCAAGGGCGCGTTCACCAAAGAGGTCGACCAGGCGCTGCTCGCCGGGGAGGCGGACCTCGCGGTGCACTGCGTAAAGGACATCCCCGCCGACCGGCCCCTGCCCGCCGGCACGACCTTCGCCGCGTTCCTCGAACGCGACGACATCCGGGACGCCCTCATCCACCCGGACGGCCTGCACCTCGACCAGCTCCCGTCCGGGACCCGGATCGGCACCTCGTCCGTACGGCGCATCGCCCAGCTCGCCGCCTCCCACCCGCACCTCGAATGCGTACCGATGCGCGGCAATGCCAACCGCCGCCTGGAAAAACTCGCCGCCGGTGAGGCCGACGCGCTGCTCCTGGCCGCCTCCGGCCTGGAGCGCATCGGCCGCACCGACGTGATCACCGAGATCCTGTCGCCCGAGGTCATGTGCCCGCCGATCGGAGCCGGCGTACTCGCCCTTCAGTGCCGAGAAGACGACACCGAGCTCATCGACCTCGTGAGTGCGCTCGGCGACCCCGACACGCACCGCGAGACGACGGCCGAGCGCATGTTCCTCCACGTCCTGCAAGGACACTGCAACTCGCCCATCGCCGGGTACGCCCAGGTCGAGGGAAACGGTGAACTCTCGCTGCGAGCGAAGGTCTTCACCCCCGACGGGAAGACGGTTCTGAACGCCCACG
Source organism: Streptomyces sp. NPDC058620 (assembly GCF_042717135.1). Classification (NCBI taxonomy): domain Bacteria; kingdom Bacillati; phylum Actinomycetota; class Actinomycetes; order Kitasatosporales; family Streptomycetaceae; genus Streptomyces; species Streptomyces sp. NPDC058620. The sequence continues at coordinate 41,520 of NZ_JBHXQO010000021.1, read as the reverse complement.
AGTGGGCCGGCCGCCTCGACCCCGCAACCCTCGGCACATCCGTCGCCGTCGCCCTGCTACGCCAGGGCGCGCGAGAGCTGATCGACGGCATCGCGCACTGACAGAGCGCGGTCGCCGAGCACGCTTTGTGACTAGCGTGCCTCGATACCCCTGGCGGCCAGGATCTCCAGGGAGCCGGGGAGCATGTGCTCCAGTTCGCGCGCACCGGTGAAGAGCTTGAGGTTCGGCAGCAGGTCCAGGTCGTCGAGGGAGCGGACGTCGAACAGGTCGTCCTCGCCGTCCCAGACCGGGGCGCACTCCATGAAGACCTGGTGCCCGCCGTCGGACGTCAGTTCCTCCACGGTAGCGAGCAGCTCCGCAGGGATCTCCAGCTCCTGGAAGTACGCGCGGGGCTCGTCGAGGACGGTGTACGCAAGATCGTTGTCCTCGACGTAGGCGTCGAGGTCGTCGACGCCGTGTGTCCGCATGTGCTCCCTCAGGCTGAACGCGGGCGCCAGCGTCTCGTCCCAGTACATGAGCTTCTCGACGACGAGGAGCTTGAAGTTGAAGTCACGGAAGACGGTCATGGGACACGTATATCAACAGGGTCCGACATCACGGTGGCCGTTGCCGGCGTCAGCCCCCGTGCGCCTCGGGTGATGTAGGCCGGGGCACTCTTCCGGTGGCGGGCCAGGGGGTTTCCCGGGGCAGCAGCGCGGTGGCGGCCTCGGATTCGCCTGCCCGGACCAGGGCGTGGATCTCCTGGGCGAGTGGGGTGACGTCACGGATGCAGACCGTCCACTCGTCCGCGTACCGCCGGGCCGCCTCACCCGCGAGGCCGAGTTGCAGGGAGCGGTGCGGGAGCGGGTTCAGGTGGAGGTCGCGCTCGGGGTCCCACTGGACGCGGGTGGGCGCCCGGCGCAGGTCGCGCTGCCAGGTGGCCTGGTCCGGGTGCACGCCCCGTACGTAATGGGAGAGTTCGGCGTTCTCCAGCGCCCAGGAGAGGCCCTCGCGGGTGATCTCGACGGCGAGGACGGTCTCCTGGCCCTCCTTCGTCGCCCAGCCGCAGCGATACATCATCCACAGGAAGCTCGGCTTGATCCACGTCATGCGGTCACGCTTCCAGGCGGCGGGGAAACGGCCGTCGCGCGCGGCCGGGAGTCCGATGGACGGCGGGTACGCCTGGTAGACGGTGACGGTCGACGCGGTGTGCTGGGCGCGGATCTCGTGGGACGGTGCGGTCAGGGGCTGTGCGGTCATGGCGTACACGATGGCGCGGACCGGCCGGAGCCTGCCACCGGGTTTTCTACGGGCGTTGCGAGGGAACGGGCGACAGCCTGGGCCAGCGTGTCAGCATCCGGTGGCGCAGGTCAGCGGCGAGAGTGCTCAGAGCGCCGAGCTCCGGGTGGTCCGTGGTCAGTTCGGCGACGACCCGCAGACGGTGGACGAGGCGGCCCCGGGCGGTCGTGGTGCCCCACGTCCAGTCCTGTTCCGGGATACGGGCCAGATGGTCGGTGGAACCGCGGTGGGCCCGCTGGATCAGGGCGTCGCCCCGGATCAGCCAGCCCGCGCACGCGTCGGTGAGGCCCGTGGCGTCGAGTTCGGTGCCGGTCGCGGTGTGCCAGGCCGTGCGGTAGGCGGCGGTGGCCCGGTCCAGCAGCGGTTCGGCCGCGGCGGTGACGCACCAGCAGGTCGGGAAGCCGATGCGCAGGTAGGCGAGTTCCATCAGGCCGTTGCCCAGCGATGCCTGTTCGAAGTCGATGAACCTGATGCCGTCGGTGGTGTGCAGATCGTTGCCGGGGCACGGGTCCCCGTGGAGCAGGGCATTCACCGGAGCGTGGGCGAGCCGGTGGACGACAGCCTCCAGCTCGCCCCGCACGCCCGGTGGCACCGGGGCGCCGAGCGTGGCGGCCAGGGTGAGGAAGGAGGTGACGTCGGCCTCCGTCGGGCCCTGCCAGCGGGGAAGCGCCCCGGTGTCGCCGGGTTCCGCGGTGGCGTGCAGCCGGGCCAGGGCGGCCGCGTAGCCGACGATCCAGTCTGCGGCCGGACGTCCTTCGTCCACATGCTCCAGGACCAGCACCCGTTCCTCGGGGTCGGTGCCCAGCAGCGCGGGCACCACGGGGCTCGCGGCGCGGGCGGCGATCCTCAGCGCGGCGACCTCGCGCCCGTACCGTTCCTCGGCGCCGGGCCCTTCGACGAGCTGTTTCAGCACCGCCGCCCGCCCGTCCAGCTCGATGCGCCAGACCCGGGAACGCGGGCTGCTCTCCAGGCCGCGGGCGTGCTGGGGTGCTCCCAGTTCCGCGCGCAGCGTTTCCCCGAACGGCAGTGGTGACCCCATCATCCGGCCAGCATTTCATCTGTCGGCTGCGCGCGAGCGGGTATGGCGGAGCCCCCGCCCGCTGTGTGCGGGCGGGGGCTCGGTGGATCCGGTGCGGGGATCAGTGGTTGCGGGGATCAGTGGTTGCGGGGGAAGCCCAGGTCCACGCCGGAGGGGGCGTCCGCCGGGTCGGGCCAGCGGGTCGTGACGACCTTGCCGCGGGTGTAGAAGTGCACGCCGTCGTTGCCGTAGATGTGGTGGTCGCCGAAGAGCGAGTCCTTCCAGCCACCGAAGGAGTGGTAGCCGACCGGCACCGGGATCGGCACGTTGACGCCGACCATGCCGCACTCGATCTCCAGCTGGAAGCGGCGGGCGGCGCCGCCGTCGCGGGTGAAGATCGCGGTGCCGTTGCCGAACGGCGAGGCGTTCATGAGGGCGACGCCCTCGTCGTACGTGTCGACGCGCAGCACGCACAGGACCGGGCCGAAGATCTCGTCCTTGTAGGCGTCGGAGTCTGTCGACACGTTATCGAGGAGGGACAGGCCGATCCAGTGGCCGTCCTCGAAGCCCTCGACCGTGTGACCGGTGCCGTCGAGGACGACGTCCGCGCCCTGGGCGGCCGCGCCCGTGACGTAGGAGGCGACCTTGTCGCGGTGGGCGGCGGTGATCAGCGGGCCCATCTCGGAGGTGGGGTCGTTGCCGGGGCCGATCTTGATCTTCTCGGCCCGCTCCTTGATCTTGGCGACGAGCTCGTCGGCGATGGAGCTGACGGCGACCACGGCGGAGATCGCCATGCAGCGCTCACCGGCGGAGCCGTACGCCGCCGAGACCGCGGCGTCGGCCGCCGCGTCCAGGTCGGCGTCGGGCAGGACCAGCATGTGGTTCTTGGCCCCGCCGAGTGCCTGGACGCGCTTGCCGTTTGCCGAGGCGGTGGTGTGGATGTAGCGGGCGATCGGGGTGGAGCCCACGAAGGAGACCGCGGCGACGTCAGGGTGGTTCAGCAGCCCGTCGACGGCGACCTTGTCACCGTGCAGGACGTTGAGGACACCGTCCGGCAGACCGGCCTCGGCGGCCAGTTCGGCCAGCAGGTTGGCGGCCGAGGGGTCCTTCTCGCTGGGCTTCAGGACGAAGGTGTTGCCGCAGGCGATGGCGAGCGGGAACATCCACATCGGCACCATGGCCGGGAAGTTGAACGGCGTGATGCCGGCGACGACACCGATGGACTGGCGGATCGAGGAGACGTCGACCCGGCTGGAGACCTGGGTGGACAGCTCGCCCTTGAGCTGGGTGGTGATGCCACAGGCCAGCTCCACGATCTCCAGACCGCGGGCGACCTCACCGAGCGCGTCCGAGTGCACCTTGCCGTGCTCGGCCGTGATCAGAGCGGCGATGTCGTCGCGGTGAGCGTCGAGCAGCGCGCGGTAGCGGAAGAGGACCGCGGTGCGGGCGGAGAGGGAGGACGTGCCCCACGTCTGGTACGCGGCCTTCGCGGCGGCGACCGCGGCGTCCACCTCGTCGAGCGAGGCGAGCGCGACCATGGTGGTAACGGCGCCGGTGGCGGGGTCGGTCACCGGACCGTGATTGCCCGACGTGCCCTCGACGCTCTTGCCGCCGATCCAGTGGTTGACGGTCTTCGTCATGACTACGTGCTCCTTCAGAGGTGGCGGCGTCGGGCTGCGACGTGGCGTTCGTACTCTTCTCTGGCCTTGACCGCCGACGGGCGGGTCGCGGTTTCGGCTACCGGAACATCCCACCACGCCTGCGCCGGAGGGGGGCCCGACACAGTGTCTGCCGTTTCGGTCTCGACGTAGACACAAGTAGGACGGTCCGCCGCACGGGCCTCGGCGAGGGCTTCGCGCAGGTCAGTCACGGTCTCGGCGCGTAGGACGCGCATGCCGAGTGAGGCCGCGTTGGCCGCGAGATCGACGGGGAGGGGCAGCCCGGTGAAGCTGCCGTCCGCCGCCCGGTGGCGGTAGGCCGTACCGAAGCGCTCGCCGCCGACGGACTCGGACAGACCGCCGATCGAGGCGTAGCCGTGGTTCTGGAGGATGACGACCTTGATGGGCAGCCCCTCCTGCACAGCGGTGACGATTTCGGTGGGGTTCATAAGATATGTACCATCGCCGACGAGTGCCCAGACGGGCCTGCCCGGGGCCGCCAGCTGGACTCCGATCGCGGCGGGGATCTCGTATCCCATGCAGGAGTAGCCGTACTCGACGTGGTACTGGTCGGCGGATCGGGTCCGCCAGAGCTTGTGCAGGTCGCCCGGGAGCGAACCGGCTGCGTTGATCAGGATGTCGTCCTCGGTGACCAGGGTGTCGAGTACGCCGAGGACCTGGGGCTGCGTGGGGCGCGCCGTGGGGCCCGCCGGGGTGTAGGCGGCGGTGACCCGGTCCTCCCACCGGGCCTTGGCCGTGCCGTACCCGGCTTCGTACGCCGCGTCGACCCGGTACGGGGCGGTGTCCAGGCCGCCGCGCAGGACTTCGAGCGCCTCGCGGGCGTCGGCGAGCACGGTCAGCGCGGAGAGTTTGTGCGCGTCGAAGGAGTTGATGTTGACGTTGACGAAACGGGCCGACGGGGCGAAGAGCGTCGACGAGGCGGTGGTGAAGTCGCTGTAGCGCGTGCCCACTCCGATCACCAGATCGGCCGCGCGGGCGAGTTCGTCGGCGGTGGCCGTGCCGGTGTGCCCGATGCCGCCGACGTCGCAGGGGTGGTCGTGGGGAAGGGAGCCCTTGCCCGCCTGGGTGGAGGCGACGGGGATGCCGGTCGCCTCCGCGTAGGCGCGCAGAGCCGCCTGGGCGCCGCTGTGGCGTACGCCGCCGCCCGCGACGATGAGCGGGCGTGCGCTCTCGCTGATCGCCTGGGCTGCCGCGGCCAGTTCGCGGTCCTCGGGACGGGGTCTGCGGATGTGCCAGACCCGCTCCCGGAAGAACTCCTCCGGCCAGTCGAACGCCTCCGTCTGGACGTCCTGCGGCAGCGCCAGTGTGACGGCGCCGGTGGCCGCCGGGTCGGTGAGGACGCGCATCGCGGCGAGGACGGCGGGGATCAGCGCCTCGGGGCGGCCGACCCGGTCGAAGTATCTGGACACCGGCCGCAGACAGTCGTTGACCGAGACGTCGCCCGCGTACGGCACTTCGAGCTGCTGGAGTACGGGGTCGGCGGGCCGGGTCGCGAAGGTGTCGCCGGGGAGGAGGAGGACGGGCAGGTGGTTCACCGTGGCGAGGGCGGCGCCGGTGACGAGGTTGGTGGCGCCGGGGCCGATGGAGGTGGTGACGGCCTGCGTGGAGAGCCGGCCGGACTGGCGTGCGTAGCCCACGGCCGCGTGCACCATGGCCTGTTCGTTGCGGCCCTGGAGGAAGGGCATGTCCGTCGGTCCGGACTCGATGAGCGCCTGCCCGATCCCGGCGACGTTTCCATGGCCGAAGATGCCCCATGTGGCGGCGATCAGGCGCCTGCGGTGGCCGTCGCGCTCGGTGTACTGACGGGCGAGGAAGGCGACGAGGGCCTGGGCCGTGGTCAGCCGACGGGTCACCGGTCGGGCGGGTGAGGGGGTCATCGGCCGGCCTCCGGACCGTAGAGGGGGAGCCGGGGATCGACGGGCTGGGCCGGCCAGGTCTCGCGGATCCAGCTGTGGTCGGGGTGATCGCTGATCAGCCACTCGCGCTGTTTCCCCGGACCCGCCATCACGTTCAGGTAGTACAGGGTGCGGCCGGGCGGGGCGACGGACGGGCCGTGCCAGCCGTCGGGGATGAGGACCGTGTCGCCGGTACGGACTTCGGCGAGGACATCCGTACCGCCGGTCCGGGACGGTGACACCCGGTGGTAGGCGAGGCCGTCCTCCTCCACCTCGAAGTAGTAGATCTCCTCGAGCACGGACTCGGCTCCGGGCACGTGCTCGTCGTGCTTGTGCGGCGGGTACGAGGACCAGTTGCCCCCGGGGGTGAGGACCTCCACCGCGATGAGGCGGTCGCAGTCGAAGGTGTCGGCGGCGGCGAAGTTGTTGACCTGCCGGGAGCAGTTCCCGGTGCCGCGCAGCTCGACGGGTACCTCCGGCGCGGGGCCGTAGCGAGCGGGGAGTCGTCGCTCGCACTTCGCTCCTGCCAGGGCGAAGCGGCCACCTGCGCCGGAGGCGATCTGTGCGTGGGCGTCACGCGGTAGGTACGCAAAATCGCTCACCCCGCTGAACACACTTTCCCTGCCCAGCAGTTCAAAGATCTCACCTGCCGTGTGCACCGTACAGCCGCCCGTCAACGGCAGAATGATCCATTCACTCTCCCCGGTTACCAGGGTGTGAACACCACCCGGCTCCAGTTCGAGCACGCGCAGACTCGACCGGTCCCATCCGGCCCGTTCCGGGTCGATGTCGAGGGTGTAGGCGTCGCTTCCCGCACTGCCGGCCGGGAGGTGGTGGCGGTTCTGCCGCTGGCCCTCGTACGTCGTCATCTCCATGCCTCTTCCCATGCCCTTCCCACACCCTCCTAGAGCAGTGCCACGGCCGTGTCGACCGCCCCGGCCACATCGCCGTCGGCCGGATAGAGCAGTGAACGGCCCACCACCAGTCCTTGCACGGACGGCAGCCGCAGCGCGCCGCGCCACTTCTCGTACGCCCCGTCGAGGTCGCCGCCGACCTCACCGCCGAGCAGCACGGCGGGCAGGGTGGAGGTCTCCATCACCTGGGCCATGTCGTCGGGATTCTCCGTGACGGGGACCTTGAGCCAGGTGTACGCGGAGGTGCCCGCCAGCCCCGAGGCGATGGCGATGGACAGGGTGACGGCGGCCGCGCCGAGATCGTTGCGGAGCCGGCCGTCGACGCGGCGGCAGAGAAAGGGCTCGACGAAGACGGGCAGTCGGTGGGCCGCCATGTCGTCGATGGCGCGGGCGGTGGTGTGCAGGGTGTCGAGGGAGCCCGGGTCGTCGTAGTCGATGCGGAGCAGCAGCTTGCCCGCGTCGAAGCCGAGCCTGGCCAGATCGGTGGGGCGGTGACCGGTGAACCGGTCGTCCAGCTCGAAGGAGGCGCCCGCGAGTCCGCCGCGGTTCATGGAGCCGATGACGACCTTGCCCTCCAGGGCTCCGAGCAGCAGCAGGTCGTCGAGGATGTCGGCGGTGGCGAGAACCCCGTCGACACCGGGCCGGGACAGGGCGAGACAGAGCCGTTCGAGGAGCTCGAAGCGGTTGGCCATGGCCAGGCCGCGCTCGCCGACGGCGAGCGAGCCGCGGGCCGGGTGGTCCGCGGCAATGATCATCAGCCGGCCGCCGGGAGGGACGAGAGGGCGTCGGCGGCGCCGGGCGGCGGCCTCGGCGACGGCTTCCGGGTGGTGCACCCGCAGCCGGACGAGCTCGGAGGCGGAGGAGGCGGCGGGCGTCATGGGGTCGCTCCGGTCGTGATGACGGCGCCGTCGGCCAGGGCCTGTTCGACCTCGGCCGGATACGGCATCGCGGAGGAGCAGGCCAGGCGGGAGGCGACGATTGCACCGGCCGCGTTCGCGTACCGCATGATGCGCTCGGTCGTCCATCCGGCGAGCAGCCCGTGGCACAGCGCCCCGCCGAACGCGTCCCCCGCGCCGAGTCCGTTGACGACCTCCACGGGCAGGGGCGGCACGTCGGCCGTGGTGCCGTCGCGGTGCACGGCCAGGACTCCCTTGGGCCCCTGCTTGACGACGGCCAGTTCGACCCCGGCCGCGAGCAGGGCGCGGGCCGCCGCGTACGGCTCGCGTTCCCCGGTGGCGATCTCGCACTCGTCGAGGTTGCCGACGGCCACGGTGGCGTGGGCGAGCGCTTCCCGGTAGCGCGCGGGTGCCACGGTGCTGTGGTCGCCGCCCTCCCAGAACATGGGCCGCCAGTCCAGATCGAATACGGTGACCCCGGCCACCCGGTCCGCGGCCGCGCCGCCAGCAGTCGGGGCTTCGGTGCGGGCCTCGTTCAGGAACGCGCTCCGGGACTCGCTCCGGGCTCGGAGTGCGGCGAGGGTGGCGGTGCGGCTCGGTTCGGCGCACAGCCCGGTGCCCGTCATCCAGAACACCCGGGCGGCGCGGACCGCGTCCAGGTCCAGGTCCGCTCCGCGGATCTCCAGGTCGGGCGCCTTGGGCTGCCGGTAGAAGTAGAGGGGGAAGTCGTCCGGCGGGAAGATCTCGCAGAAGGTGACCGGGGTCGGGTACTCCTCGACGGCCGTCACCCACCGGTCGTCCACCCCGAACTCCCTCAGCTGTCCCCGGAGATAGTCGCCGAAGGCGTCCCGGCCCGTCCGGGTAATCACGGCCGCGCGCCGGCCGAGGCGGGCGGCCGCCACCGCGACATTGGTCGGCGAACCGCCGAGGAACTTCCCGAAGGTCTCCACGCGGGCGAGCGGCACACCGGTCTGCAGGGGGTAGATGTCCACCCCGATCCGCCCCATGGTGATCACGTCGTACGGCTCAGGCATACGCATCCCTTCGCGCCGCGGTTCGACCGCGGCCGGACGGCTGGTCCCAGGTCTAGCCCTCCCCCGGAACCCTGTCAACATTTTGTCCGGACATTCGGACGAAGTCTTGACACTCCTCGGCGAGAACCGGAGGGTGGGCGATATGACCTCCTCCGTACCCTCTCCGGCCCGCATCCGTATCGGCTCGGCACCTGATTCGTGGGGAGTGTGGTTCCCCGACGATGAGCGGCAAGTGCCCTGGCAGCGCTTCCTCGACGAGGTCTCCGAGGCCGGTTACGACTGGATCGAGCTCGGGCCGTACGGCTATCTCCCCGTCGACCCGGCCCGGCTGACGGAGGAGACCCAACGCCGTGGACTCCAGGTCTCGGCGGGCACCGTCTTCACCGGATTGCACCACGGCCCCGCCGTCTGGGAACGGACCTGGGCGCATGTCGCGGACATCGCGGCGCTCACCCGGGCCATGGGCGCGGACCACCTGGTCGTCATCCCCTCGTTCTGGCGCGACGACAAGACGGGCGAGGTGCTGGAGGACCGCACACTCACCGCGACGCAATGGCGCGATCTGACGGCGCAGACGGAGCGGCTCGGCCGCGAGGTCCAGGACCGGTACGGGCTGCGCATCGTCGTGCACCCGCACGCCGATACGCACATCGACACCGAGGAGAACGTCAGCCGGTTCCTCGACGCCACCGACCCCGCCCTGGTCTCGCTCTGCCTGGACACCGGCCACTACGCGTACTGCGGCGGGGACAGCGTCAAGCTCATCGAGACCTACGGCGAGCGCATCGGCTATCTGCACCTCAAACAGGTCGACCCCGAGATCCTGGCGGAGGTCGTCGCCGACGAGGTGCCGTTCGGACCGGCCGTGGCCCGCGGAGTGATGTGCGAACCGCCGCGCGGGGTCCCGGCACTGGAGCCGGTCCTGGAGGCCGCCCGCGCCCTGGGCGTCGACATGTTCGCGATCGTCGAGCAGGACATGTACCCCTGCGCGCCCGACAGACCGCTCCCGATCGCCCGCCGCACCCGGGAGTTCCTCCGCTCCTGCGGCACACCACAGAGCTCTCGGAACCCTCGTATCACCCGAAGTCCCCACTGACCTCGCTCTGTCACAGCTGTCACCCCCTTGTCACACTTGTCCCTGTTACGCGGGTCTTCCGTCACAGGCGCCCCACACCCCTCCCCGCTCGTCACTCCGCGTCGTTGACCAGGCGCAGGCTGAGTGATCGTCAGCGTCCATGCCGCACATCCCCCCCCGACGGCCCCGGCCGCCGCTGCGGTACAGAGAGGTGTCACCCATGACGGACAGAAGTCTCTGGTCCTACAAGGACATTGCCACACACATCCGAGTGCAGCCCGACACCATCCGCTCCTATCGCAAGCACGGGCTGCTGCCGGCTCCCGACCATGTGGAGAACGGCAAGCCCTTCTGGTACGCGGACACGGTCCGCGCCTGGGTCGCCTCCCGGCCCGGAAACCGCGGCCGACGCGACTGACCGGACCCCCCCAGAGCTTCCATCTCCCGGGCCCTGCACGGCGATCGGTATCCTTCCGGTTCCGCGCAGGGCCTCAGCCACGCCGCTTCCCGGACGGTTCGATGATCGTCACGCCCGCACCGGGCGCCGCCCCCATCGCGGCGAGCGCGGCCGGTGCCGCGTCCAGCGGAATGGTGGCGGTCACCAGCAGGTCCGGACGCAGGGTGCCGGCCCGCACCATGTCCATCATCGGCCGGTAGTCGTGCGCGGCCATGCCGTGGCTGCCGAGTATTTCCAGCTCAAGACCGATCACCCGCGCCATGGGCACGACCGGGTCGCCGGTCGCGGACGGCAGCAGGCCGACCTGTATATGACGGCCCTGCCGACGCAGGCTCCGCACCGAGGCGGCGCAGGTGACCGGTGAGCCGAGCGCATCGATCGACAGATGCGCGCCTCCGCCGGTGAGTTCACGGACCGCTTCGTCCGCGCCCTCCGGATGGGCGGTGGCGTCCACGCACCCGGCCGCGCCGAAGGCCCGTGCCAGCTCCAGGGCGCGGGGCGAGACGTCGACGGCGACGACTCGCGCGCCGCAGGCCACCGCGATCATCACGGCCGACAGGCCGACCCCGCCGCAGCCGTGCACGGCGACCCACTCCCCCGGCGCCACCCGGCCCTGGCCGACGACGGCACGGAACGCCGTGGCGAACCGGCAGCCCAGTCCCGCCGCCGTGGCGAACGACAGCCCCTCGGGCACGGAGACCAGATTCACGTCCGCCTGCTCCAGAGCCACGTACTCGGCGAAGGACCCCCAGTGTGTGAACCCGGGCTGCGTCTGCCGTTCGCAGACCTGCTGAGCACCGGCGGCGCATGCCTCGCAGCGGCCGCAGGCACAGACGAAGGGCACCGTCACCCGGTCACCGGGACGCCAGTTGACGACGTCGGCTCCCGCCGCCTCGATCACTCCGGCCAGCTCATGGCCGGGGACGTGTGGGAGCGTGATGTCCGGGTCGTGGCCCATCCAGCCGTGCCAGTCGCTGCGGCACAGGCCGGTGGCCTCGACCCGGACCACCACTCCCTGGGCGGAGGGAGCCGGATCGGCCACGTCACGCACCCGGGCCTCCTGCCCGAACTCCTCGAACACAACTGCCCGCATCGGTTCCGCCCTTCGCCTCGCCCGCCGCTCGGAGCCGCCGAATCTACGCCCCGCTGCCGATCTTGTCCCGCTTCTCTCCGGACCCGGATATCCCGCCCGCAACCGCTTCCGCCGCCGCCTCCGGGGCGGAGACGCTCCCGCTCTCCCCGCCGTCCGGGGCCGGGGCACCGGACCGCAGGGGCATCGGCACCGATTCGCCCTCGCTCACCCCGAATCGCCGGTGGAACGCCCGCAGCGGTGCCGGAGCCCACCAGGTGGCGCCGCCCATCAGCTTCATCACCGAGGGCACCAGCAGGCTGCGGACCACCATGGCGTCCATCAGCACCGCCAGCGCGATTCCCAGCCCCAGCATCTTGGTGTTGGTCACCCGCGAGGTGCCGATGGCGACCATCACCACCGCCAGGATCACCGCGGCTGCGGTGATCAGCCCGCCGGTGTGCCGCAGCCCGAACGTCACCGCGTGCTCGTGGTCGCCGCTGCGGTCGTACTCCTCCTTGATGCGGGAGATCAGGAATACGCCGTAGTCCATGGAGAGCCCGAAGGCCACGCAGAACATCAGCACGGGCAGGGTCGTTTCGATGTCACCGGTGCTGGTGAAGTCGAGCAGCCCGGACAGATTGCCGTCCTGGAAGACCCAGACCACCGCACCGAACATCGCGGTCAGGCTCAGGGCGTTCAGTACGACGGCCTGGAGCGGAATCAGCACGCTGCCTGTGAGCAGGAAGACGAGCAGCAGGGTCACCACCACGATGATGCCCACCGCCCACGGCAGCCGGTCCGCTATGGCGTCCTTCGAGTCGACGAGGACGGCCGCCGCGCCGGTCACCGACGTGTCGAAGGGCGCGGGCACCGCTCGCAGTTCCTCGACGAGCCGCTGAGCCTCCTCTCCCACCATCTCCCCTTCCGGCAGCACGCTGAAGTACGCGTACGTACCGGAGGTGACCGGGCCGTCGACCCGCAGGACACCGGGGAGTCGGGCGATGTCGCCGCGCAGTGCGGCGTACTGGGCGGGGGTCGCATCCCCCGAGGCGAGCAGTTCGAGGCCGCCGCCGGGGCTGCCCGGGAAGCCCTCCCGTATGTGCTCCTGCACGACCCGGGACTCGGCTGTCGCGGGCAGTTGGCGGTCGTCCGCCGTGCCGAACTTCACGCCGAGGAACGGCAGCCCGAGCAGGACGAGCCCGGCCGTGGTGACTCCGGCGAACAGGGGAGCCCTGCGCATCACCAGTGCCGCAAGCCGCCCCCATCCCCTGCCCGACCCTTCCGACCCTTCCGAACCCTCCGAACCCGCTGAGCCAGGCCGGCCCGCCACACCGTGCGAACCACGAGGTGCGTCGGTCAGCTGAGCCTTCCGGGTGCGGCGGCGCAGCAGCCTGCGCAGGTCCAGCGAGTTGACCCGCGGGCCGAGCAGCATCAGGGCGGCCGGCAGCAGGATCAGCGCGGCGGCAGCGGCCAGCAGCACGACGGCGATCCCCGCATAGGCGAAGGAGCGCAGGAAGTACTGCGGGAAGACCAGCATCGCCGCCAGCGACACCGCCACCGTCAGCGCGGAGAAGAGCACCGTGCGCCCCGCCGTACGCAGGGTGGCGCCCACCGCGGTCCGGGGGTCGGCCCCCGTGGCCAGCTCCTCACGGAACCGGCGCACGATGAACAGGGCGTAGTCGATGGCGAGGCCGAGCCCCAGAGCCGTCGTGAGGTTCTGCGCGAAGACCGAGACGTCGGTGAACTCGGTGATGCCGCGCAGGACGGCGTTGGTGCCCAGGATCGCCACGATCCCGACGCCGAGGGGCAGCAGGGCGGCGATCGCGCTGCCGAAGACCATGACCAGGAGCACCAGCGTCACCGGCAGGGCGATGAGCTCGGCCCGCAGCAGATCCTCCTCGATGATCGTCTGCATCTCGTGGGCCACGGCGACGGGCCCGCCCACGGAGACCTCCACCGGACCGCGCTCCCCCTGGAACGCGGGAGCTATCCGGTCGAGGATCTTGCCCGCAGCCGTTTCGTCACCCTCGATCCGGGCCGCGATGATCGCTTCGTGCCCGTCCTTGGAGCGCAGCGCGGGCGTCTTGGTCTGCCAGTACGAACCGACGCCCGTGATCCCGTCCTCGCCGGCCAGTCGCTCGGTGAGCCGGGCGGCCTCCGCGGCCACCACCGGATCGTCGACGGAAGCGCTGCCACTGTCGATCAGCAGCAGCAGATTGGGCTGGGAAGCGGGGAACTCGCGCTCCAGCACCTCGGTCGTATAGGCCGACTCGGCATCGGGAGCCTCCCAGCCGCCGCTGCCCATCCGCTCGGCCACCTCACTGCCCGCGAACACGGCGAGAGCCGTGATCACAAGGGCGGCGAGCAGCGCGAATCGCGGCCGCGCGGTGACGAATCGGGTCCAGCCTCCGACACGCGTCGGGCTGTTGACTTCGGACATGGTGCGGTGTCCCCTTCACCGAGACCCGGGCAGCTCAGGGCAGCGTGGGTCAGTCGTTGCCACTTACACTGGCAAACACGAGTCATCGCTCGCGTTTCATTAGAATGCGAGTGATCGCTCGTTTTTGTCAACCGCACCATGAGAGCTGGGGATAGACCGTGTCGGATGCCGGAGCCGGACAAGGCATCGAGCCCACGCCCGCCGACGAGGCCGCACCCGCCGAGGGAGCCGTACCCGTCGATGAGGCCGCGCGCCGCAGCGCGAAGGAGGGTGGCCCCAAGACGGGCGGGACCACCCCCTCCAAGGGGAGCGGAGGCTCCGGGGCCGCCCGCCCGCGCCGCCGCCAGGCCCGCGGCGAAGCCCGTATCGCCCAACTCCTCGACGCCGCCGCCAGCGTCTTCTCCAGCACCGGCTACACCGCCGCCAGCACCAACGCCATCGCCCGCGAGGCCGGCGTCTCGCCGGGGACGCTCTACCAGTTCTTCCCGAACAAGGAGGCCATCGCCATCGAGCTAGGCGACCAGCTCCTCAACCGCTGGCGGGACACCTACGGCGCCGCCTTCGTACCCCGGCACATCGAGCTCCCGCTCGACCGGATGCTCGACGCCATCCTCGACCCGCTGATCACCTTCAACTGCGAGAACCCGGCATTCAGCGTCCTGATGCACGGCTCGGAGATCCCTGGGGCGATCACCAAGGAACACGACACCGTTCACACCACGATGCTCACCCGGGTCGAGTCGATCCTCGCCGGCTACCTCACCGAACTCCCCGCCGCCCAGGTCAGCCGCATCGCGAACATGACCTTCGCCCTCTTCACGGCCGGGATCGACCTGATCATGGGTCACGAGGGTGCCGAACGGGAGGCGTACAGCCAGGAGTTGAAGACGATCCTGTTCCGCTATCTGGACCCGCTGGTCGGCGACTCGGTAATCCCTCCGACTCCGCATGACCCAAAGGGCCACGAAGCATAGGATTTGGGCACCTCGGGAGCCTTGCAACAGGAACAACGAACTCGCATTCATACCCCCTAGGGGTATAGTCTCCCGCATGTGGGGGCGTGCCGGCTCTACCTGGGCTCCCTCGCGTCGCACCCACCTGTGTTTGCCGAAGAGGAGAACGCCATGACCGCCGAGACCGAGACCCCCCAGGCCAGCACCGGCTCCTGCTGCTCGCCCACCGGCTCCTGCCACGACAGCACGACCGACGTCCAGGTGGGCGCCGTCACCACGGTGTACGAGGTCAAGGGCATGACCTGCGGCCACTGCGAAGGTGCCGTCTCCGAGGAGATCTCCGCAATCGCCGGAGTCACCTCCGTGCAGGCGGTCGCCTCCACCGGGCTGGTGACCGTGGCCTCCCAGGCCCCCCTGGACGAGGACGCGGTGCGCGCCGCCGTCGACGAGGCGGGCTACGAGCTCGTCGGCCGCGCCTGAGACTCCGCCGAGTCCCACCGCAGCGCCGCAGCGCCGCAGCACCACCCTCGCTCCATGCCGTCGGGCCGGACCTGCCAGCAGATACTGGTGGGGTACGGCCCGATCTGCGTGACCCAGGAGTTCGGACATGGCCAGCACCACGACAGCCGAGGCCCCGGCCGCGGAGTTCTCCGAGACCGAGCTCACGATCGGTGGGATGACCTGCGCCTCGTGCGCGGCCCGTGTCGAGAAGAAGCTCAACCGGATGGACGGCGTCACCGCCACCGTCAACTACGCGACCGAGAGGGCGCGCGTGTCCTTCGGCGAGGGAACGGAGGTGGCGGACCTCGTCGCCGTGGTCGAGAAGACCGGCTACACGGCCCGCCCCGTACCCCGCCCCGCACCCGCGCCCGCGCCCCCGTCGCCTTCGCCGTCGGGCGCACCGGAGGCCGACGCGTCAAGGCAGTCCGACGCGACGGGACAGTCCGACGCAACGGAACGGCCCGGAGAGACCGACGAGACCGACGCTGCCGGAGAGCCCCAAGAGCCCGGAGAAGCCGCAGCGACCGCGGAGAGCGCGGAGAACGGAACTCCCGACTCCCTGGCCGCCCTCCGGCTGCGTCTCCTCGTCTCGGCCGTGCTCTCCCTCCCCGTCGTCCTGCTCGCCATGATCCCGGCCCTCCAGTTCGACAACTGGCCGTGGCTCTCCCTCACCCTCGCCGCCCCCGTCGTCGTCTGGGGCGGGCTGCCCTTCCACCGCGCCTCCTGGACCAACCTCCGGCACGGCGCGGCGACCATGGACACCCTCGTCTCGATCGGCACCCTCGCGGCGTTCGGCTGGTCGCTGTGGGCCCTGTTCTTCGGGGACGCGGGCATGCCCGGCATGCGACACGGCTTCGATCTCACCGTCTCGCGCGCCGACGCCGCCTCGACGATCTATCTGGAGGTCGCGTCGGGCGTCATCACCTTCATCCTGCTGGGCCGCTATCTGGAGGCCCGGTCGAAGCGGAAGGCCGGATCGGCGCTGCGCGCACTGATGCATCTCGGCGCCAAGGACGTCGCGGTGATCAGGGGCGGCAGGGAGGTGCGCGTCCCGGTCGGCCGGCTCGCCGTCGGGGACCGTTTCGTGGTCCGCCCCGGCGAGAAGATCGCCACCGACGGCACGGTCGTCGAGGGCTCGTCCGCGGTCGACGCCTCGATGCTCACCGGCGAGTCCGTCCCCGTCGACGTGACCGTGGGAGAACCGGTCACCGGAGCCACCGTCAACGCCTCCGGCCGGCTCGTCGTCGAAGCCACCCGGGTCGGCGCCGACACCCAACTGGCCAGGATGGCCAAGCTCGTCGAGGACGCACAGAACGGCAAGGCTGCCGCACAGCGGCTGGCCGACCGGATCTCGGCGGTCTTCGTCCCGGTGGTGCTCCTGATCGCCCTCGGCACCCTCGTCGCGTGGCTCCTGATCACGGACGACGCCACGGCCGCGTTCACCGCCGCCGTCGCCGTACTGATCATCGCCTGCCCCTGCGCCCTCGGCCTCGCCACACCGACCGCCCTCATGGTCGGCACGGGACGCGGCGCCCAGCTCGGCATCCTCATCAAGGGACCCGAGGTCCTGGAGACCACCCGACGCGTCGACACGATCGTCCTCGACAAGACCGGCACCGTCACCACCGGCCGCATGACCCTCCTCAACGTCCACACCACCCACGGCACCACCGAAACCGACGTCCTGCGCATCGCCGGAGCCCTGGAACACTCCTCCGAACACCCCATCGCCCAGGCCGTCGCCGTAGGCGCCGCCGAACGCACCGGCACCGCACTCCCCACCCCCGAGAGCTTCGCCGGCGTCCCCGGTCTCGGCGTCCGCGGCACCGTCGAGGGACATCAGGTGCTGGTCGGCCGCCCCAAGCTGCTCAGCGAGGCCGGTGTCGCCCTGCCGCAGGCACTGACCGACGCCATGACGGACGCGGCGGCAAAGGGCCGTACGGCGATCGCGGTGGCCTGGGACGGCGAGGCGCGGGCGGTCATCGAAGTCGCCGACGCGATCAAGGACAGCAGTGCGGCGGCCGTCGCCGAACTGCGCGCCCTGGGCCTGCGGCCCGTCCTCCTGACCGGGGACAACCGGGCCGTGGCGGACGCCGTCGCCCGTACGACCGGGATCGACGAGGTGTACGCGGAGGTGCTCCCCGAGGAGAAGGTGGAGCTGATCCAGCGGCTCCAGGCCGAGGGCCGGACGGTCGCCATGGTCGGCGACGGCGTCAACGACGCGGCGGCACTCGCCACCGCCGACCTCGGCCTGGCGATGGGGACGGGTACCGACGCCGCGATCGAGGCGAGTGACCTGACGCTCGTTCGTGGAGATCTCAAGGTCGCCGCCGATGCCATCCGGCTCTCCCGCAGCACACTGGCCACCATCAGGGGCAACCTCTTCTGGGCGTTCGGCTACAACGTGGCCGCCCTGCCGCTCGCCGCATTCGGCCTGCTCAACCCCATGATCGCGGGCGCGGCCATGGCTTTTTCGTCCGTCTTCGTGGTGACGAACAGCCTCCGCTTGCGCTCCTTCACGTAATTTCCACAAAGAGATCTAGATCACACTACTTTTGGGGTAACCATCTGAAGGGTTCGCGGGTCTTAGAGTGCGATGCCAAGGATGTCTTGGGGGACGTCCGATGGAGTGTCTTGGGGGACGCTCCTGGCTAGCGTTGGCCGGGGCACGTGCACCGGGGAGCTTTGAGCGGCCCTCCCGTACGTACCCCGGCGGAACGCCGGCGGCATCCAACTGAATACGTACGACCAGCGCGGCACCCGGAGCTTCGGCTCCGCACAGACGCCCGGCCGGATCCCGTGGGGGGAATCCGTCCCGGGACAAGGGAAGCGCCCTGTACGTCGACCCGTGGGGGGATCGGCGGCGGGGCGCTTCTCGCTTTCCCCCGCCGGAGGAAGCGGGGCGGCACCACGACTCCCCCGGAACGCCGAATCGCCCCGGACACCGCGCTCTGTGCGAAAGCGCGGTACGCGGGGCGAAGGCAGACGGCCCGAGGGAGGGCCAGGTGCGGCAGAGTCAGTCGTACCGGAAGGCTCTGCGGAGGATCGGGGTCAGCGACCCTCGACCGGGACGAAGTCGCGCAGGACCTCGCCGGTGTAGATCTGGCGCGGGCGGCCGATGCGCGATCCCGGCTCCTTGATCATCTCGTGCCACTGGGCGATCCAGCCCGGCAGCCGTCCGATCGCGAAGAGCACGGTGAACATCTCGCTCGGGAAGCCCATGGCCCGGTAGATCAGGCCGGTGTAGAAGTCCACGTTCGGGTAGAGGTTGCGCGAGACGAAGTACTCGTCGGAGAGCGCGTGCTCCTCCAGCTTGAGCGCGATGTCCAGCAGCTCGTCGGACTTGCCGAGCGAGGACAGCACGTCGTGGGCCGCGGCCTTGATGATCTTGGCGCGCGGGTCGAAGGACTTGTACACCCGGTGGCCGAAGCCCATCAGGCGGACGCCGTCCTCCTTGTTCTTCACCTTGCTGATGAAGGAGTCGACGTCGCCGCCGTTGGCCTGGATGCCTTCCAGCATCTCCAGCACCGACTGGTTGGCGCCACCGTGCAGGGGGCCCCACAGCGCCGAGATGCCGGCGGAGATCGAGGCGAACATGTTCGCCTGCGAGGAGCCGACCAGACGCACGGTGGAGGTCGAACAGTTCTGCTCGTGGTCCGCGTGCAGGATGAGCAGCTTCTCCAGCGCCGAGACGACGACCGGGTCCGGCACGTACTCCTGGGCCGGGACCGAGAACGTCATCCGCAGGAAGTTCTCGACGTAGCCGAGGTCGTTGCGCGGGTAGACGAACGGGTGACCGATCGACTTCTTGTACGCGTACGCCGCGATCGTCGGGAGCTTGGCCAGCAACCGGATCGTCGAGAGGTGGCGCTGCTCCTCGTCGAACGGGTTGTGGCTGTCCTGGTAGAACGTGGACAGCGCGCTGACGACCGAGGACAGCATGGCCATCGGGTGCGCGTCGCGCGGGAAGCCGTCGAAGAACCGCTTGACGTCCTCGTGCAGCAGCGTGTGCTGGGTGATCTCGTTCTTGAAGTCCGACAGCTCGTCGGCCTTGGGAAGCTCACCGTTGATCAGCGTGTAGGCGACCTCAAGGAAGGTCGACTCCTCGGCCAGCTGCTCGATCGGGTAGCCGCGGTACCGCAGGATGCCCTGCTCACCGTCGAGATAGGTGATGGCGGATTTATACGCGGCGGTGTTGCCGTATCCGCTGTCCAGCGTCACCAGGCCGGTATTGGCCCGGAGCTTCCCGATGTCGAAGCCCTTGTCGCCGACGGTGCTGTCGATCACCGGGTAGGTGTACTCGTCATCGCCGTACCGCAGTACTACAGCATTGTTGGTGTGCTCGCTCACGTCATCCCTCACCGACGTAGTGCCTCTTCTTCGAGGTGCCCTGACTGTCTTCCACCCTCCCCCATTTGGCTCAGGAGAGTGCACTCGGGGTCGTCCATTGGACCTACTGGCGGCACTCAGTGCCGCCAACTTACTCATCCTGCCCCCTTGAATCCGGTTCCGGAAGCCCTCCGTGATGTTTCCCACCGATTTGATCGATCATTTTTGTGCGAAGTCTTCGACGGACCCGCCCCGCAGCCGGAAATCCAGCCCCGTGCAGCGTCTGCCAGCGGAAACCGTGCGGACCGCCTGCCCGATGGCCTTGCGCGATCCGACCAGCACGACCAGCTTTTTTGCCCTGGTCACGGCCGTGTACAGCAAATTCCGCTGGAGCATCATCCATGCGCTGGTGGTGACGGGGATGACGACCGCCGGGTACTCGCTGCCCTGGGAGCGGTGGATCGTCATGGCGTAGGCGTGGGCCAGTTCGTCGAGCTCGTCGAAATCGTATGGAATCTCCTCGTCCTCGTCCGTGAGGACCGTCAGCTTCTGCTCATCCACGTCGAGAGAGGTGACGACGCCGACCGTGCCGTTGAAGACGCCGTTCTCCCCCTTCTCGTAGTTGTTGCGGATCTGCGTGACCTTGTCGCCGACCCGGAAGACCCGGCCGCCGAACCGCTTCTCGGGCAGGTCGGGGCGGCCCGGGGTGATGGCCTGCTGGAGCAGGCCGTTGAGGTGGCCCGCGCCCGCGGGACCGCGGTGCATCGGGGCCAGGACCTGCACGTCACGGCGGGGGTTCAGGCCGAACTTGGCGGGGATGCGCCGGGCCGCCACATCGACCGCGAGCACGCCGGCGTCCTCGGTCTCGTCCTCCACGAAGAGGAAGAAGTCGGACAGCCCCTGCGTCAGGGGCGGCAGCCCGGAGTTGATCCGGTGGGCGTTGGTGACGACTCCGGACTGCTGGGCCTGGCGGAAGATCGTGGTCAGCCGGACGGCGGGCACCGGGCTTCCCTCGGAGAGCAGATCGCGCAGCACCTCCCCCGCGCCGACGGAGGGAAGCTGGTCGACGTCACCCACCAGCAGGAGGTGGGCACCGGGTGCCACCGCCTTCACCAGCTTGTTGGCGAGCAGCAGATCGAGCATCGACGCCTCGTCGACGACGACCAGATCGGCGTCGAGCGGACGCTCCCTGTCGTACGCCGCGTCCCCGCCCGGCTTCAGTTCGAGCAGCCGGTGCACGGTGGACGCCTCGGCGCCGGTCAGCTCCGAGAGCCGCTTCGCCGCGCGCCCGGTGGGGGCAGCCAGCACCACCTTGGCCTTCCTCGCCCGGGCCAGCTCGACCACGGACCGGACGGTGAACGATTTGCCGCAGCCGGGGCCACCGGTGAGGACGGACACCTTGCGGCTGAGCGCGAGCCGGACCGCCGCTTCCTGCTCGGGCGCCAGAGTGGCCCCCGTCCGCTGCGCCAGCCAGGCGAGCGCCTTGTCCCAGTTTACGTCCTGGAAGGACGGCATCCGGTCCTCGGGCGTCCGCAGCAGCCGCTGCACCTGGGCGGCGAGGGCGATCTCGGCACGGTGGAAGGGCACCAGGTACACGGCGGTGACCGGCTGCCCGTCCTCCGGCCCCGGCACCTTCTCCCGTACGACACCCTCGGGGTCCTCGGCGAGCTCGGCGAGGCAGTCGATGACCAGTCCCGTGTCGACCTGGAGCAGCTTCACGGCGTCGGCGATGAGCCGCTCCTCGGGGAGGAAGCAGTGCCCCTGGTCGGTGGACTGCGACAGGGCGTACTGCAGGCCGGCCTTGACCCGCTCCGGGCTGTCGTGGGGGATGCCGACGGCCTGGGCGATCTTGTCGGCGGTGAGGAAGCCGATGCCCCAGACGTCGGCGGCCAGCCGGTAGGGCTGGTTCCTCACGACGGAGATCGAGGCGTCCTCGTACTTCTTGTAGATGCGGACGGCGATGGACGTCGAGACGCCGACGCTCTGCAGGAAGACCATGACCTCCTTGATCGCCTTCTGCTCCTCCCAGGCCACGGCGATCATCTTCGTCCGCTTCGGGCCGAGGCCGGGGACCTCGACCAGCCGCTTCGGCTCCTGCTCGATGATGTCGAGGGTGTCGACGCCGAAGTGCGTGGTGATCCGGTCCGCCATGACGGGGCCGATGCCCTTGATCAGGCCGGAGCCGAGATAGCGGCGGATGCCCTGGATGGTGGCGGGGAGGATCGTCGTGTAGTTCTCGACGGTGAACTGCTTGCCGAACTGCGGATGTGAGCCCCAACGGCCCTCCATCCGCAGCGACTCTCCGGGCTGCGCCCCGAGCAGCGAGCCGACCACCGTGAGGAGGTCGTTGGCGCCGCGCCCGGTGTCGACGCGGGCGACGGTGTACCCGTTCTCCTCGTTGGCGTAGGTGATCCGCTCAAGTACGCCTTCGAGGACGGCCATGTTGGACATGCGCCGACGCTACCGGTTCGTACTGACAGTCCGGCCGGGCCGGTACCCGCTGTCCACGGGCGCGCCGGGCCGCGTGCGTGCGGCCTGCCCGGATTCGTCCGAAACCCGTTCGACCGGGCCACCGTCGACCACCGATGATGCGCGCATGGCACTGACCGAGACCTTGACGCGCGTCGACGCGGACCTCGCCGCCGGGCGGATACCGCTGGCACGGCAGCGACTGCGGGGGCTTGTCTCGTCCTTCCCCCGGGACCGCGCACTGCGCCGCCGGCTGGCAGAGGTCTACCGGCTGTACGGGGATCCCGCCGAGGCCGGCCGCTGGATGTACCTGGAGGAGGACCGCTCCCCGCAGGAGACGGCCGCCTTCGAGAAGCGGTACACCGACCCCGTACGCAGGATGAAGGCGCTGGCCTGGCGTGGCCCGGAGGCGTCGGCGGGTTCTCCCTTCGCCGAACGGGAGTTGGCTTCCGTGCGCATCGCGGCGGGTGTGAGTCTCGGTCGGCAGGCCGACTGGGACACCCTCGCGGAGACCCTGGGCGACGCGGCGGAAGAGGGCTCGTTCCGTCAGTCCCTGGGGGCCGTGGGGTGCGCGCTCCTGGTACTCGCGTTCCTCGCGGTCTGGGTGAACGGGCTCGTCGACCTCTTCGACTGACGCGCCGCGGCCCGGCGGAGTGCCTGCCGGGCCGGGCCGATGCCCCCCGAGAGGTGTGCGACACGCCGTGGGCCCGGAAAGCGGAATGGGGCCCGGCCTCTCGGCCGGACCCCCCTCGCTTTCCCCTCCCGTCGGGAATTCCCGTCCCCCCGGACCCCTCCCCGGAAGTCCCGACGCTGAGTACGACCGGGCAAGGTACGTAAAGGTTGCATCCCTTTACGATCTCTTTACCTTTGATCGTTCCCAGGGCTCTCCCAGGGCTCTCAGCAGGCGTGTTCCAGGTACCGGGCGGCCACTTCGGCGAGGACTTCGGCGCCGTCGCGGGCCCACAGGGACTCGTTGAAGATCTCCACCTCGATCGGTCCCGTGAAGCCCGCCTCCTCGACCAGGTGCCTCAGAGCGCGGAAGTCCACGCTTCCCTCGCCGAGTTGGCCGCGGCCCAGCAGGACCCCCGCCGGAAGGGGAGTGATCCAGTCCGCGAGCTGGAAGGAATGGATGCGTCCGCCCGCGCCCGCGCGGGCGATCTGGGCGGGCGCCTGGTCGTCCCACCAGACGTGGTACGCGTCGACGACCACCCCGACCTGCTCGGCGGGGAAGCGCTCCGCGATGTCCAGGGCCTGGGACAGCGTGGAGACGACGCAGCGGTCCGACGCGAACATCGGGTGCAGCGGTTCGATGGCCAGGCGTACGCCGCGCTCGGCCGCGTACGGGGCCAGTTCGGCGAGCGCGTCCGCGATCCGTTCGCGGGCGCCGTACAGGTCGCGGCTGCCGGCCGGGAGACCGCCGGAGACCAGGACCAGGGTGTCGGTGGACAGGCCGGCCGCCTCGTCCACCGCCGCCCGGTTGTCGTCCAGGGCGCGGGCCCGTTCGGCCGGGTCGAGTGCGGTGAGGAAGCCGCCCCGGCAGAGGCTGGTGACGGAGAGGCCCGCGTCGGCCAACAGGCGGGCGGTGCGCTCGACCCCGTACTCCTGGACGGGGGCCCGCCACAGGCCGGCCTTGTCGATACCCGCCTTGACGCAGCCCTCCGCCAGCTCGGGCAGGGACCACTGCTTGATGGTCTCCTGGTTGATGCTCAGCCGGCCGAGATCGCTCATCGTGCTCCTCCGTGGACCGTCAGCAGCGCGCGCATCCGGGACTCGGCCAGCTCCGGATCGGGGAACAGACCCAGTCGGTCCGCGAGTTCGTACGCCTTCGCCAGGTGCGGCAGCGAGCGCGCGGACTGCAGGCCGCCCACCATCGTGAAGTGCTCCTGGTGTCCGGCCAGCCAGGCCAGGAAGACGACGCCCGTCTTGTAGTAGCGGGTCGGGGTCTGGAAGAGGTGCCGGGACAACTCGACCGTGGGGTCCAGGAGTTCGCGGAAGCCCTTCGTGTCACCCGTGTCCAGGACCCGTACCGCGTGCGCGGCCAGCGGGCCCAGGGGGTCGAAGATGCCGAGCAGCGCGTGGCTGAAGCCGCGCTCGTCGCCCGCGATCAGTTCCGGGTAGTTGAAGTCGTCGCCGGTGTAGCAGCGCACTCCGCCGGGAAGCCGGCGACGGACATCGATCTCGCGCTCGGCGTCCAGGAGCGAGATCTTGATGCCGTCGACCTTGTCGGGGTGTTCCGCGATGACCTTCAGGAAGGTGTCGGTGGCGGCGTCGAGGTCCGTGCTGCCCCAGTAGCCGTCCAGCGCGGGATCGAACATCGGGCCGAGCCAGTGCAGGACGACCGGTTCCGTGGCCTGGCGCAGGAGATGTGCGTACGTCTCCAGGTAGTCCTCGGGCCCCTTCGCCGCCGCGGCGAGGGCGCGGGAGGCCATCAGGATGGCCTGGGCTCCACTCTCCTCGACGAGCGCGAGCTGCTCCTCGTACGCCGCGCGCACCTCGGAGAGGCTCGCGGGTCCGGTGAGCTGGTCGGTGCCCACGCCGCAGGCGATCCGGCCGCCGACGGCCTTCGCCTCGGCCGCCGAGCGGCGGATCAGCTCCGCCGCTGCCGCCCAGTCCAGACCCATGCCGCGCTGCGCGGTGTCCATGGCCTCGGCGACCCCAAGGCCGTGCGACCAGAGGTGGCGGCGGAAGGCGAGGGTGGCGTCCCAGTC
The DNA here is from genome assembly GCF_042717135.1 of Streptomyces sp. NPDC058620. Taxonomy (NCBI): domain Bacteria; kingdom Bacillati; phylum Actinomycetota; class Actinomycetes; order Kitasatosporales; family Streptomycetaceae; genus Streptomyces; species Streptomyces sp. NPDC058620. The sequence goes on along the minus strand of NZ_JBHXQO010000021.1, from coordinate 16,802 downwards.
GACGGCGGCGATGGGGCCTCCCCTGCTCGAACGCAGTTGAGAGCTCGGGGAAGCGTCCGGGCTGACGTCGGCGTACGGGTCGGCGACGACGTGGGCGGCGGAGAAGACCGTACGGGAGGTGAGCGGGGTTTTGCCCGGCGCGAGGTCGAGCGGGGTGGCCCGGGGCTCGTACGGGCCCTGCGGAAGGTGGATCGTCACAGCGTCAGCTCCGGGACGTCGAAGCGCCGGCCCTCGGCGGAGGACTTCAGGCCGAGCTCGGCGAGCTGGACGCCGCGCGCCCCGGCCATCAGGTCCCAGGTGTAGGGCTCGTCGAGCGCGATGTGGCGCAGGAACAGCTCCCACTGGGCCTTGAAGCCGTTGTCGAAGACGGCGTTGTCGGGGACCTCCTGCCACTGGTCGCGGAACGACTCGGTGGCGGGGAGGTCCGGGTTCCAGACCGGCTTGGGGGTGGCCGAGCGGTGCTGGACGCGGCAGTTGCGCAGTCCGGCGACGGCGGAGCCGTGGGTGCCGTCCACCTGGAACTCGACGAGCTCGTCGCGGTTGACGCGCACGGTCCAGGAGGAGTTGATCTGGGCGACCGCCCCGCTCGCCAGCTGGAAGATGCCGTAGGCCGCGTCGTCGGCGGTGGCGGCGTACGGCTTGCCCTGCTCGTCCCAGCGCTGCGGTATGTGCGTCCGGACCTGCGCCTGGACGGTCGTGACCTTGCCGAACAGCTCGTGCAGCACGTACTCCCAGTGCGGGAACATGTCGACGACGATGCCGCCGCCGTCCTCGGCACGGTAGTTCCACGAGGGGCGCTGGGCGTCCTGCCAGTCGCCCTCGAAGACCCAGTAGCCGAACTCGCCGCGCACGGACAGGATCTCGCCGAAGAAGCCGCCGTCGATGAGGCGCTTGAGCTTCACGAGGCCCGGCAGGAAGATCTTGTCCTGGACCACGCCGTGCTTGATGCCGGCGTCACGCGCCAGCCGGGCCAGGTCCAGGGCGCCTTCGACGTCCGTGGCGGTGGGCTTCTCGGTGTAGATGTGCTTGCCGGCCGCGATGGCCTTCTTGATCGCTTCGACCCGGGCCGAGGTGACCTGCGCGTCGAAGTAGATGTCGATGGTGTCGTCGGCGAGCACGGCGTCCAGGTCGGTCGACCACTCGGTGAGGCCGTGCTGTGCGGCCATCTCCTCCAGGGCGTGGGCTCTGCGGCCGACGAGTACAGGTTCGGGCCACAGCACCTCGCCGCCGCCGAGGTCGAGGCCGCCCTGCTCGCGGATCGCGAGGATCGAGCGCACCAGGTGCTGCCGGTATCCCATGCGACCCGTGACGCCGTTCATGGCGATGCGCACTGTCCTGCGTGTCACGAAGTTCCCTCCATACAGCCGTAGCAAGCGCTTTCTATGCGGTATGACGCTAGCCTGCCGACAGCGACCCGGACAAGAGGGGGCGCTCTGATTACTCCTCGGAGGAAAGCGATGACAGTCACCCTGGCGGACGTGGCGGCTCGCGCCCGGGTGTCCCCGGCCACCGTCTCCCGTGTCCTGAACGGCAACTACCCGGTGGCCGCCTCGACGCGCGAACGGGTCCTGCGCGCGGTGGACGACCTGGACTACGTGCTCAACGGGCCGGCCAGTTCCCTCGCCGCGGCCACCTCGGACCTGGTGGGCATCCTGGTCAACGACATCGCCGACCCCTTCTTCGGGATCATGGCGGGGGCGGCCCAGACCGAGATCGGCGGCCCGGGTGACGGTTCGGGCCGGGCGGGCGGCGAGAAGCTCGCCGTCGTCTGCAACACGGGTGGCTCCCCCGCACGCGAGCTGACCTATCTCACCCTGCTCCAGCGCCAGCGCGCGGCGGCCGTGGTCCTGACCGGCGGAGCGCTGGAGGACCCCGTCCACCAGGCCGCGATGTCCGCGAAGCTGACCAAGCTCGCGGACGCGGGCACCCGGATCGTGTTCTGCGGGCGGCCCCCGCTCCCGGGCAGCGACGCGGTCGCCGCCTCCCTGGCCTTCGACAACCGGGGCGGCGCCCGGCGCCTGACCGAGCACCTCATCTCGCTCGGCCACCGGCGGATCGGCTACGTCGCCGGACCCCGTGAGCGCACGACCACCCGCCACCGCCTGGAGGGCCACCGCGAGGCGATGCGGGCGGCCGGGCTGTACGGGGACGAGAGCGACGGCAGGAAACACCCCGACGTGGAACGCCTCACCGTCCACGGCCCGTACGACCGCCGCTCCGGCTACGAGGCCACGCTCGAACTCCTGCGCCGCGAACCGGGCGTGACGGCGATCGTCGCCGCCAACGACACGGTGGCACTGGGGGCCGGGGCCGCGGTCCGCGACCAGGGGCTGCGCATTCCGCAGGACGTGTCGGTGGCCGGTTTCGACGATCTGCCGTTCTCGGTGGACGCGGTCCCCGCGCTGACGACCGTACGGCTGCCGCTGTTCGAGGCGGGGGCGCGGGCTGGCCGGCTCGCGATGGGCAAGGAGACCCCGCCGCCCGGCGGCATCGCGACGATCGCGGCGGAGCTGATGGTGCGGGGCTCGACGGCCCCGCCGCGGGTGGGCTGAGGTTTCCGCCTCCGGACCCCGGATACCCGTACACGGACCGACGGAAGGAACACGCACGTGAAGCTCGCTTTCTCGACCCTCGGAGTACCGGGGACGCCCATCGCCGACGTCGTCCGGCTCGCCGTCGACCACGGCTACCAGGGGGTGGAGCTGCGCACCCACCCGGAGGAGCCGGTCCACCTCGGGCTCTCACCCGCCGAACGGGCCGAGGTGGTCGAGGAGTTCAGGCGGGGCGGGGTGGAGATCCTGGCCCTCGCCGGCTACGTGCGCGTGGCGGCCGAGGGCGCCGACGAGCCCGTGATCGCGGAGCTCGCCCAGCTGGTCGAGCTGGCCCGGGATCTGGGCGCGCGCAACGTCCGGGTGTTCCCCGGCGGCGGCGACCAGGACCCGGAGGCGGCCGACGCGGCGGCCGCCCGCCGGCTCGGCGCCGCCGCTCCGCACGCCGCGGACCACGACGTACGCATCCTGCTGGAGACCCACGACTCGCACCGGGCGGGCGTGGACGCCGCCCGGGTGGTGGGGGCCGTCGGGCACAAGCACATCGGCGCGCTGTGGGACATCATGCACACCTGGCTGGCGGGCGAGGAACCGGTCGCCAGCCACGCCGTCCTGGCCCCGCACCTCGGTTACGTCCAGGTGAAGGACATCGCGTCGGCGGACCGCGTCGAACCCCTGCCGCTGGGCGCGGGCGTGCTGCCCCTGGGCGCCTGCCTGGACACGCTGGACCCGGACAGCTGGGTCTGCTGGGAGTACGAGAAGCGCTGGCACCCGGAGGCGGCGGAGCTGCCGGGGCTGCTGACAGCGGGGCGCGAGCACCTGCTGCGGCTGGGTGCGCCGAAGCAGTAGCCCGGACGCCGGAGCGGCAGCTCAGACCCGCTCCGGCTGTACGGCGGGCGCCTCGGGCACGGCACGGGGGCGGCGCACTCCCGCCAGGGAGGTCAGCGCCACACCGCCGACCAGCAGCGCCGCCGCGCACCACCGCAGCGGGCTCACCGACTCGTCGAGCAGCAGCGCGGCCGAGGTCATGCCGAAGACCGGCACGAGCAGGGTGAACGGGGCGACGGAGGAGGCCGGGTGGTGGCGCAGGAGGAAGCCCCAGGCCCCGAAGCCGAAGATCGTCGTGATCCAGGCGACGTAGACGATGATGCCCACGCCGCTCCAGTCGAGGGCGGCCAGCGCCTCGGCGTCGCGGTCCCAGCCCTCGAAGAGCAGGGAGAGTCCCAGCAGCGGCAGTACGGGCACGGTCGAGACCCAGACCATGAAGTTGAGGGAGTCGGACGGCGCGGCCCTGCGGGTCAGCACGTTCGACACGCCCCAGCAGGCAGCCGCCGCGACCACCAGGACGAACGCGAGCACGGGTCCGCCGGCCCCTTCGTCGACCGCGGCCACCCCGATGCCCGCGAGTGCGACGGCCATGCCCAGCACCCGTACCCCGCCCGGCCGCTCACCCAGCGCCAGGGCGGCGAAGAGCGCCGTGAAGACCGCCTGGACCTGGAGGACGAGGGAGGAGAGCCCGGCGGGCATCCCCTGGTCCATGCCGATGAAGAGCAGTCCGAACTTCGCCACCCCGAGGACCAGGCCGACGCCGATGATCCACTTCCAGGCGACCGTGGGCCGCCCGACGAGGAACACCGCGGGCAGGGCGGCGACGAGGAAGCGCAGGGCCGAGAAGAGCAGCGGCGGGAAGTGGTCGAGACCGATCTCGATGACGACGAAGTTCACACCCCAGACGGCGGCGACCAGCGCGGCCAGGGCGATGTGGAGGGGACGCATGCACCGAGCATCGGGCCCACGGACCATGTAGCACCAGCGCGGATTTCTACATGGTGCAATTGAGCATCGCTAATGCTTTCCTGCTCTCCGCTCACGCTTCCCTTCGGTCTGCGAGGTTCCGGTGCTCGATCTCTCCCGGCTGCGCGCGTTGCACGCGATCTCCGTCCATGGTTCCGTCGCGGGCGCAGCCGCCGCGCTCGGCTACACCCCGTCGGCCGTCTCGCAGCAGATCACCAAGCTGGAGCGGGAGACCCGTACGACGCTGCTCGAACGGCGCGGGCGGGGCGTCGCACTGACCGAGGAGGCGCTCCATCTGGCCGCCACCGCGCAGCAGTTGCTGGCGATCGTGGAGCAGGCCGAGACGACACTGGAGGAGCGCAGGGGGCTGCCCACGGGGCGGCTGTCGATCGGGGCGTTCGCCTCGGCGGCGCGCGGCCTGCTGCCCGGCGTGCTGGCGGAACTGGATCGCGAGCATCCGGCGCTGGAGGCCCGGCTGACCGAGGTCGACCCGCATCTGTCGGTCGATCTGGTTGCCAAGGGTGTGATCGATCTGGCGGTCGCACACGACTGGGACATCGCCCCGCTGCCCGCCCCGGAAGGCGTCGCCCAGGCCGTGATCGGCGACGACCGGTGCGATCTGCTCGTACCGGAGGGCCATCCGCTGGCCGGACGAGAGGCGGTGCGGCGCGCGGAGCTGGCCAAGGAGCGGTGGATCTGCCAGCCGCCGGGGACGGTCTGCCACGACTGGCTCGTACGGACCTTGCGGGCGGCGGGGTACGAGCCGGACATCAGGCACCAGGCCGAGGAGAACCACACTCAGCTGGCCCTGGTCGCCGCCGGGCTCGGGGTCGCGATGATCCCCCGGCTGGGGCGGGGGCCGCTGCCGGCGGGCGTGGTGGCGGTGCGGCTCGATCCCGTACCGGTGCGGCGGCTGTACGCGCTCTGGCGCACGGAGGCCGCGCGGCGTCCCGCGATCACGGCGGCGGTGGACGCGTTGCGGGTGTACGGGGCGGAGGCGGGGCTGGCGTGACGCGGGTGAACGGCACCGTGGGCGCCGTTTCGTCCTCGATCGCCGGACGGCCTCGAAATGCTGCCGTGCCCCTTTTCTGGGCCATACCCTTGACTGGTAGTTACTTTCCATATATCCGTACAGTCTTGGAAGTTTCTTTCAGTACCGGAAGGAGCTCACGTGCACCACCGCACCTCCCGACGCGCCCTCCTCACCGCCGCCGCGGTCTCCGCCGCAGCAGCCGCGACAGGCGCAGTCGCCCCCGGCGCGGCCGCCGAGGAGTCCGTCAGCGCCGCCACGCACGACCGCCTCAGACGGCTCGTCTCCGGGATGAGTCTGGAGGAGAAAGTCGGCCAGCTCTTCGTGATGCGGGTGTACGGGCACTCCGCCACCGATCCCGACCAGGCCGACATCGACGCCAACCTCACCGAGATCGGGGTGCGCACGGCGGCCGAGCTGATCTCCACGTACCACGTCGGCGGGATCATCTACTTCGCCTGGGCGCACAACACCCGCGACCCGCACCAGATCGCCGAGCTCTCCAACGGCATCCAGCGCGCCGGGCTCGCCGGGCGCACCCCCCTGCCGCTGCTGATCTCCACCGACCAGGAGCACGGCATCGTCTGCCGGGTCGGCGAACCCGCCACGCTGATGCCCGGCGCGATGGCCCTGGGGGCGGGCGGATCGCTCTCCGACGCCCGCCTCGCGGGCCGGATCGCGGGCGCCGAGCTGGCCGCGATCGGCATCCGGCAGAACTACGCGCCGGACGCCGACGTCAACGTCAACCCGGCCAACCCCGTCATCGGCGTACGCTCCTTCGGCTCGGACCCGCAGTCGGTGGCCGGCCTCGTCGCCGCGCAGGTGAAGGGGTATCAGAGCGCCGGGATCGCCGCCACGGCCAAGCACTTCCCCGGCCACGGCGACACCAACACCGACAGCCACACCGGCATCCCGTACATCCACCACACCCGGGAGCAGTGGGCCGAGCTGGACGCCCCGCCGTTCCGGGCGGCGATCGCCGCGGGCATCGACTCGATCATGACCGCGCACATCGTGGTCCCCGCGCTCGACGCCTCGGAGGACCCGGCGACGCTCTCGCACCCGATCCTCACCGGGGTGCTGCGCGAGGAGCTGGGCTACGACGGTGTCGTGGTCACCGACGCGCTGAACATGGAGGGGGTACGGACGAAGTACGGCGACGACCGGGTGCCCGTGCTCGCGCTCAAGGCGGGCGTCGACCAGTTGCTGAACCCGCCGGACCTCTCCGTCGCCTGGAACGCCGTCCTGGCGGCCGTGAAGAGCGGTGAGATCAGCGAGGCACGGATCGAGGAATCGATCCTGCGCATCCTGCGGCTGAAGGCGAAGCTCGGACTGTTCCGCGACCCGTTCGTCAGCCGCCGGGGCGTGGACACGGTCGTCGGCATCCGGCCGCACCTCGCCGCAGCCGACCGGATCGCCGAACACACCACCACGCTGCTCGCCAACTCCGGTGGACTGCTGCCCCTTTCGCGCCTCTCCCACAGGAACCTCCTGGTGGTCGGCGCCGATCCGGCCTCGCCGTCCGGCACGACGGGCCCGCCCACCGGCACGCTCGCCGCGGCCTTCAACGAGCTCGGGTACACGGCGACCGCCCTGTCCACCGGCACGGCCCCCACCCAGGCGAAGATCGCCGAGGCGGTGGCGGCGGCGCAGGGCAAGGACGCGGTGGTGGTGGGGACGTACAACGTGTCGATGACCAGCTCGCAGCGCACGCTGGTCAGGTCGCTCGCCGCGACCGGCGTCCCGGTGATCGCCGTCGCCATCCGCAATCCGTACGACATCGCCCGGCTCGACGGGACCGGGTACGCGGCGAGCCTCGCCACGTACTCCTGGACCGATGTCGAACTGCGGGCGGCCGTAAGGGTCATCGCGGGCGTCGCCCGTCCGCAGGGCAGGCTGCCGGTGCCCGTCCAGCGCGCGGACGATCCCACGCAGGTGCTCCACCCGGTCGGTTACGGACTCTCGTACTAGCAGGGACACGCCAGGACATGCCGAGGGGCTGTGCCCGCCGGGTTCGCTGTACGGAACCCGGCGGGCGCAGCCCCCTTCGGTGTCAGGGCGTCACGGACGCAGTGTGCCCTGGTCCCGCTCGGTCTTCGCGTCCCGCTTGTCCAGGCGCGCGTCGTAACGGGCGAGCGGCTTCGCCTTCGACGGGTCGGCCTGGACGGCCGCCGGGGCGACCCCGGCCCAGCGCAGGATGGCAGCGACGGCCTCGGCCTTCTCGTCGGCGACGAGACCGGACACCTTGGCGCCGTGGTTGCCGCCCGGCACGGTGTAGACGTAGCTGTCACGGGCGCCCGCGCCGAGGCGGAAGGGCTCCGCGCCCCACGGGTCGTTCTCGCCGTAGACGTACATCATCCGGTTGGCGTTGTGCCGGACCCAGCTGTCCACGTCCCGCATCTTCGACGGCTGGAACCTCATCGGGATGTCCCGGGGCACGAAGTTGCGCGGCGGCTGGTAGCCGTACCGGCTCAGGTCGCCGAGCCACGGCTGCTTGATGTCCGGCGATCCGAGCTGGGTGCCCGCCTGGTAGTAGTACGGCGTGTACGGCGCCAGCCCCTGGTCGGTGTAGAAGGAGAAGCCGGAGATGCCGTCGACCGAGTCCCAGATCGCGTCATCGGTGGCGTTCACGGCGTCGGCCGGGATGGCCTCGCAGTCGGAGACGAGGCCGTACTGCCAGTACGCCCAGACGTAGTCCATGACCACGGCCTCGTACGCCTTGTCGAGCGAGCCGACGGTGTCGAAGGTGTAGCCGTTCTCGGCGGCGAGCGCCTCGTACCTCTTCTCCATGGACTCGCGGCGCACGAGCGCCTCGCGCTGCACCCCGGCCAGCCGGTCGCGGCAGTCCTTGGTGCCGACGTTCTCGAAGAACCGGTCGTACGCCGAGTCCTCCTTGTTCACCACGTCGTTGGGCGCCACGTAGGCGACGACGCCGTCCATGTCCTTGGGGTAGAAGCGCTCGAAGTACGTGGCGGTCATGCCGCCCTTGGAACCGCCCGTGGTCAGCCAGTTCTTGGTGTAGATCTTCTTCAGCGACTTGAAGACCCGGTGCTGGTCGCTGGCGGCCTGCCAGATGTCCAGCTTGGACCAGTCGGCCGGCGCCGGGCGGGACGGGGTGAAGAAGCGGTACTCCAGCGAGACCTGGTTGCCGTCGATGATCTGCGTCGGCTCACTGCGGCTGGGGTTGGTGGAGACGTTGTAGCCACTGGTGAAGAAGACCGTCGGGCGGCTCGTGTCCTTGTGCAGCAGGGTGACGCGCTGCTGGAACGTGCCCTTGGACGGGTTCCGGTGGTCCACCGGCTGGGTGTAGTTGAGGACGAAGTAGCGGTATCCCGGATACGGCTTCTCCTGGATCAGACTCATCCCCGGGATGGCCAGGATGCGGTCCTTGATGTCCTCGCTGCTTGCTTCGCTGCTGATCGTGCTGCTCTGCGTCGCGGTCGGTTCCGCGGCGGTGGCCGCACCGGCCGAGGCCCCTGTCGCACTGACAGTGCCTATGAGCACCGCGAGCGACAGAACCCCTGTGAGCGCCTTGCGCATGCACCCTCCCCTTGATTCACGACATTCGCCGTGAACCTAGCGGGGGCAACACGTGCCACGCCAGACCCGGTGGTCCGATCTTTCAACAGGGCGTCAGCAGAGAATCCATCCGGTGGAACCCGAACTGCCCGAAACGGCACCCGTCGCGCGGACACAGCGGTTGAGCGCGTAGACCGTGACCGGGCCCGCCCTCGTCGTGAAACGGCCCTTGTCGACGACGGGCCGGCCGCCGCGCGCCTGGAGCGAGACGCTCATCGCGCGACGGGCTCCGGGCTTCTTGGCGACCGTGACCGCGCAGACGTAGGCACGGCTCTTGTAGACGCGCAGCTCACCCTTGGCGAAGGACACCGTCTTCGCCGGCCGTCCGGAGCAGGGAGCGGCGGCCTGGGCGGGTGCGCCGAGGGCGAGGGCGAGGGACGCCAGCAGCGGCAGGACGAGCAGATACGCCAGGGCACGCCTGCCCCTGGGGTGCGCCAGGCCGGCAGAGCGCACGGAGCCCACGGAGCCCACGGAGCCCACGGAGTCCGGAGAGCTCACCGAATGCGGGGCTCTTTCTGCTCCCTCTGCTCCCGACGGTCTTGATGACCTCAGCGGTCTCACCATCCCCATCGAACACATTGGCCCTACCTGAGACGTGCGCGTACATGCGTACGACGCGAGCGGCCGCCCGAAGGTTGCACGCGGACAGGCCCGGACGGGCTTGATTTTTCGGGCCCGTCCGGGGATCGAGAACACCGCGTCACACCGCCGCCGGTTCGTCCTCGCCGATGAACGTGCGCCACAGGCGGGCGTACGTCCCGCCACTGGCCAGCAGTTCGTCATGGGTGCCGTCCTCGACGACCCGGCCGTGGTCCATCACGACGACCCGGTCCGCACGGGCCGCAGTGGTCAGCCGGTGCGCCACGACCAGCGTGGTCCGGCGGCCGGTGAGCCGGTCGGTGGCCTGGTTGACCAGGCCCTCGGTGGCGAGGTCCAGGGCGGCCGTGGCCTCGTCGAGCAACAGGATGTCCGGGTCGACCAGTTCGGCGCGGGCCAGCGCGATCAGCTGGCGCTGGCCGGCCGAGAGGTTGCGGCCCCGCTCGGAGACCTCGTGCAGATAGCCGCCGTCCAGCGTGGCGATCATCTCGTGCGCGCCGACCGCCCGCGCCGCCGCCTCCACCTGCGCGTCGGTGGCGTCCGGCAGACCGTAGGCGATGGCGTCACGGACCGTACCGGCGAAGAGGTACGCCTCCTGCGGCACGACCCCGAGCCGGTGCCGGTACGCGGTCATGTCGAGCCTGCGCAGATCGGTGCCGTCCGCAGTGACCCGGCCCGCCGTCGGGTCGTAGAACCGGGCGACGAGCTTGACGAGCGTGGACTTGCCCGCGCCCGTCTCGCCGACGAAGGCGACCGTCTGCCCCGCCGGGATACGCAGGTCGATCCCGGTGAGGGCCTCTTCCTCGTCGTTGTACGCGAAGGAGACGTCCTCGAAGGCGATCTCGCCGCGCAGCGACAGCACGTCCAGCGGCTCGTCGGGGTCGGCCGTGGACGTCCGCTCCTGGAGGAGTTCCTGGATGCGGCCGAGGGAGACCGTGGCCTGCTGGTAGCCGTCGAAGACCTGGGAGAGCTGCTGCACGGGGGCGAAGAACAGCTCGATGTAGAGGAGGTACGCGACCAGCGCACCGGTGGTCAGCGTCCCGTTGTCGACACGGCCCGCACCGACGATCAGCACGGCGGCAGCGGCGACGGAGGACAGCAGCTGGACGAAGGGGAAGTAGACCGAGATCAGCCACTGGCCGCGCACCCGGGCCTCGCGGTAGTGGTCGCTGCTCGCGGCGTACCGCTCGGCGCCGTCCCGCTCGCGGCGGAACGCCTGCACGATGCGCAGTCCGGAGACGGACTCCTGGAGGTCGGCGTTGACTGCGCTGATCCGCTCGCGGGCCAGCTCGTACGCCGCGACGCTCCTGCGGCGGAAGAAGAACGTCCCGATGACCAGGACGGGCAGGGTCGCGAAGACGACCAGCGCCAGTTCGACGTCGAGGACGAGCAGGGCGACCATGATACCGAAGAAGGTCACGACGGAGACGAAGGCCGTGACCAGACCGGTCTGGAGGAAGGTGGACAGCGCGTCCACGTCCGTCGTCATCCGGGTCATGATCCGGCCGGTCAGCTCGCGCTCGTAGTAGTCGAGGCCGAGCCGCTGGAGCTGGGCGAAGATCTTGAGGCGGAGCGAGTACAGGACCCGCTCACCGGTGCGGCCCGTCATCCGGGTCTCACCGATCTGGGCGAGCCACTGCACGAGTACGACGAACAGGCCCAGCCCGGAGGCGGCCCAGACCGCGCCGAGCGCCAGCTGGGTGACGCCCTCGTCGATGCCGTGCCTGATCAGCACGGGCAGGAGCAGGCCCATGCCCGCGTCGACGGCGACGAGCCCCAGGCTCACCAGCAGCGGCAGCCCGAAGCCGCGCAGCAGCCGGCGCAGGCCGTAGGACTCCTCGGCCCGTACGGCGTTCGCCTCGTCGATGTCCGGGACGTCGGTGGCCGGCGGCAGCGCGTCGACCTGGGCCAGCAGTTCGGGGGTGGCGGGCATGCCGTCAGCCACCGGGCCGCGCGGCTCCTCCTTGCGGATCCACAGCTCGGGGGTGATGCCGTGCTCGGCGTCGAACTCGGCCTCCAGCTCCTCCTGGACCGTCCGGTCGTCCTCGCGCACGTCCGCCCTGACCGGCCGGTGACCGGGTGAGGTGGCACCCAGCTCGTCCGGATCGGTGAGGAGACGGCGGTAGAGCGCGGAGCGCCGCTCCAGCTCCTCGTGCGTACCGATGTCGGCGAGCCGGCCCTTGTCGAGGACGGCGATCCGGTCGGCGAGGCCGAGCGTGGAGCGGCGGTGGGCGATCAGGAGGGTGGTGCGGCCCGCCATCACCTGCTTGAGGGCTTCGTGGATCTCGTGCTCGACGCGGGCGTCGACGGCGGACGTGGCGTCGTCCAGGAGCAGCAGACGGGGGTCGGTGAGGATGGCGCGCGCGAGCGCGACGCGCTGGCGCTGACCGCCGGAGAGGGTGAGCCCGTGCTCGCCGACCGTGGTGTCGTAGCCCTTCGGCAGGTCCGTGATGAAGCCGTGGGCCTGCGCGGAGCGGGCGGCCTCCTCGATCTGTTCCTGGGTGGCGTCCGGGAATCCGTACGCGATGTTGGCCCGGACGGTGTCGGAGAACAGGAAGCTGTCCTCCGGTACGAGCCCGATGGCGGCGCGGAGCGATTCCTGGGTGAGTTCACGGACGTCGTGACCGCCGACGAGGACGGCGCCGTGCGTCACGTCGTAGAAGCGGGGCAGCAGGAGCGAGACGGTGGACTTGCCGCTGCCGGACGAGCCGACCACGGCGACGGTCTCGCCGGGCTCGATGGTGAGCGAGAAGCCGTCGAGGACGAGGCGCTCGGAGGCTCCGCTTCCAGGGTCACTGTCTCCATCGGAGGCGGAGCGAGGCGGAGCGTAACCGAAGCGGACGTCGTCGAACTCGACGCGCGCCGGGGCGTCGGCCGGGAGCTCCTTCGTGCCGTCCGTCATGGTCGGCTCGGTGTCGATGAGCTCCAGGACGCGCTCCACACCGGCCCTGGCCTGCTGGCCGACGGTGAGGACCATGGCGAGCATCCGGACCGGGCCGACGAGCTGGGCGAGGTAGGTGGAGAAGGCGACGAACGTGCCGAGGGTGATCTCCCCCCGGGTGGCCAGCCAGCCGCCGAGTGCGAGCATCGCGACCTGGCCGAGCGCGGGCACGGCCTGGAGGGCGGGGGTGTAGCGGGAGTTCAGCTTGATGGTGCGCAGCCGGCCGGCGAAGAGCTTGCGTCCGACCTCGCGCAGCTTGCCGGTCTCCTGGTCCTCCTGCCCGAATCCCTTGACGACCCGGACCCCGGAGACGGCGCCGTCCACGACTCCGGCGACGGCGGCGGCCTGGCTCTGGGCGTACCAGGTGGCGGGGAAGAGGCGGGTGCGGGAGCGGCGGGCGATGAACCAGAGCGCGGGGGCCACGGCCACGGCGACGAGGGTCAGGAGCGGCGAGAGCCACGCCATGATCACCAGGGAGATGACGAAGAGCAGGACGTTCCCGATGGTCATCGGGAGCATGAAGAGAAGCCCCTGGATCAGCTGGAGGTCGCTGGTGGCGCGCCCCACGACCTGCCCCGTGGACAGCTCGTCCTGCCGCTTCCCGTCGAGCCGGGTGATCGTCGTGTACATCTCGGTACGCAGGTCGTGCTGGACGTCGAGGGCGAGCCTGCCGCCGTAGTACCGCCTGATGTAGGTGGCGATGTAGACGAGCACGGCCGCGCCTATGAGCAGTCCGGTCCAGACGGCCAGGGAACGGGTGTGCCCGACGACCACGTCGTCGATGATCACCTTGGTGATCAGCGGGACGAGTGCCATCACGGCCATGCCGGCGAGCGAGGAACCCAGCGCCAGCATCACATTGCGCCGGTAGCGCCATGCGTATCCGGTCAGCCGCCGGCCCCACCCCTGTTGCTCCGCGCCCTCCACCGATGCCTCCCGTTCGACCCGCTGTCCACCTGATCTACCGGAAGTCACCAACGCGGTCAGCAGCGGATTTCATCCCGCCGCAACACGAACGGCGGTTCTCCGGCCGTGCGGGCGTCCCTGCGTCGGCCGCGGGGTAGTCATGCTCAGCACCCCAGGACCACGGAGGGAACATGCCGGTCGAACAGCCGTCGGACGCCTATCGCAGCGGGCAGCTCTACGCGGCGCTCGAGGCACTTCAGAAGCTCGGTGACGTCGGTTTCCGCGCGCTGGGACGCCCGGAGTCACGGGCCAGGGCGGCGGCGAAGCCGCTCACCCATCTCCGCGATCCCCTGTGGATGGTCGGCAGGTCCTACGACGCGGCCCGGCGGCGGGGGCGGGCCGCCGCCGCCGGCTCCGTGTTCCGGTCGATCCCGGACCTGATGCCCTCGGGGAAGGAGCTGCCGGGCAGCCTCGGCCCCGAGGAGCAGAAGGAGTTCCTCCTCGGCCGACAGGCGCAGGAGGACGCCATCGCCGAGGAGACCGGGTTCCGCTGAGCGCCTACAGGTGCGTCGGCTCGAACATCCTCAGCAGGGCCGGGAGCACCACCACGGAGGGGCCGGGCGCCGCCAGGGCCTTCGCGAGGTCCTCGGTGAGGGAGTCCGGCGTCGTACGGACCGCCGGGACACCGAAGGACTCGGCCAGGGCCACGAAGTCGGGGCGGGCGAGTTCCGTCCCGGTGGCCTCGCCGAAGGCGCCCGTCATGTACTCGCGCAGGATGCCGTAGCCGCCGTCGTCGACGATCAGCCAGGTGACGGGGAGGCCGTACTGCCTGGCCGTGGCCAGTTCGGCGATCGAGTACATCGCGCCGCCGTCGCCGGACACCGCGAGGACCGGCTGCGAGGGGTCGGCCGCCGCGGCGCCGATGGCCGCCGGGAAGCCGTAGCCGAGGCCGCCCGCGCCCTGGGCCGAGTGCATCGTGTTCGGGTGGCGGGCGTCGAACGCGGACCAGGCCCAGTACGCGAGGATCGTCATGTCCCAGAAGCTGGGCGCGGTGTCGGGCAGCGCCTCGCGCACCGAGGCGAGGACCTGCTGTTCCAGGGTGAGGTCCTGGGCGTCGATCCGGGCCCGTACCTTCTCCAGCACCGTACGGACCCGCTCGGCCGCGGTCCCGTCCTCGCGCGCCCCGACCGCGTCGAGGAGGTCGGCGAGCGCCTCGCGGGCGTCGGAGTGGATACCGAGGGCGGGGTGGTTGGACTCCAGCTTCCCGGCGTCGGCCTCGATCTGGATGACCCGGCCGCGCGGGCTGAACGTGTGGTAGTTCGATGAGAGCTCGCCCAGGCCCGAGCCGACGACCAGCAGGACGTCCGCGGACTCCAGGAAGTCCGTCGTGTGCCGGTCCTCCAGCCAGGAGCGCAGCGACAGCGGGTGCTCCCAGGGGAAGGCGCCCTTGCCGCCGAAGGTGGTGACGACCGGAGCGTCGATCTTCTCCGCGAGGGCGCGCAGCTTGCCCGCCGCGTCGGACCGTACGACTCCACCGCCCGCGATGATCGCAGGCCGCTCGGCCTTCGACAGCAGGTGGGCCGCGGCGACGGTCAGCTCGGGGCGCGGGTACAGGTCGCGCGGGGTGGCGTCCATCGCAGTGACGACCGGCAGGACGGTCTCGGCGAGGAGCACGTCCTGCGGGATCTCCACCCAGACCGGGCCGTGCGGAGCGGTGAGGGCGGACTCCCAGGCGGCCGCGATCGCGGACGGGATCTGGGAAGCGGTACGCACGGTGTGCACCGACTTCACGATGTCGCGGAACGACGCCTTCTGGTCGCGGAGCTCGTGCAGGTAGCCGTGGCGGCCGCCGCCGAGACCCGCGGTCGGGATCTGGCTGGAGATCGCGAGCACCGGGGCGGATGCGGCCGCCGCCTCCTGGAGCGCGGCGAGCGAGGTCAGGGCGCCGGGACCCGTGGAGAGCAGCAGCGGGGCGACCTCTCCGGTGATGCGGCCGTAGGCGTCGGCGGCGAAGCCCGCGTTGTTCTCGACGCGCAGACCGATGTACGTGAGGGAGGAGCGGCGCAGCGCGTCGAACATGCCGAGCGCGTGCTGGCCCGGCAGCCCGAAGACGGTCGTGGCGCCGAGGCCCTGGAGCGTCTCGATGACGAGGTCGCCGCCGTTGCGGCCGGGCGGCGGGTTGAGGGCCGCCTCGGCCTGCGCGGGGGTGAGCTGCGGGCGGTCGTCGTGGTCGTGGCTCACTTCGTACGCGCCTCTGCGATCTGGCGGGACATGATCGTGGTCAGTTCGTACGCCGTGTGGGAGGCGGCGACGGAGGTGATCTCCGCGTGGTCGTACGCGGGGGCGACCTCGACCAGGTCGGCGGAGACCAGGTTGCAGGAGGAGAGCCCGCGCAGGATCTCCAGCAGCTCGCGGGAGGTGAGGCCACCGGCCTCGGGGGTGCCGGTGCCGGGCGCGTGGGCCGGGTCCAGGACGTCGATGTCGATGGAGATGTAGAGCGGGCGGTCGCCGATCCGCTGGCGCAACTGGTCGGCGATCTCGTCGACGCCCCGGCGCATGACGTCGGCGGAGGTGACGATGCCGAAGCCCATCTTGGCGTCGTCGGTGAGGTCCTGCTTGCCGTACAGCGGGCCGCGCGTGCCGACGTGGGAGAGCGCCTCGGTGTCGAGGATGCCCTCCTCGACGGCCCGGCGGAACGGGGTGCCGTGGGTGTACTCGGCGCCGAAGTAGGTGTCCCAGGTGTCCAGGTGCGCGTCGAAGTGGAGCAGGGCGACGGGGCCGTGCTTCTTGGCGACGGAGCGCAGCAGGGGCAGCGCGATGGTGTGGTCGCCGCCGAGCGTCATCAGGCGGGCGCCGGTGCCGAGCAGGTCGTCGGCCGCGGCCTCGATCGTGTCGACGGCCTCGTTGATGTTGAACGGGTTCGCGGCGATGTCCCCTGCGTCGGCGACCTGGGCGAGGGCGAACGGGGAGGCGTCCTGGGCGGGGTTGTACGGACGCAGGAGACGCGAGGCCTCACGGATCGCGTTGCCGCCGAAGCGGGCGCCCGGCCGGTAGGAGACACCGCTGTCGAAGGGCACGCCGACGACGGCGACATCGGCGGCGCCGACCTCGTCGAGCCGGGGCAGCCGGGCGAAGGTCGCGGGCCCCGCGTACCGCGGCACACGGGACGAGTCGACGGGACCGCGCGGCGTTTCGTTGCTGCTCATGGGACGGAGTGCCTTTCCTTCGGTTTTCGTACGGTACTTCGAGTGTGCGGGGTCCGGCGGCGGAGCGGGGTCCCCGCCTCGAAAAGGTTGCGTCCTCGGTCGCCCGGCGGGGCCGGACACCCCCCCCCGCCCCCCCCCACGCACCGGCCGGTGGTTGGCCCCACCATAAACCGGTGCCGCCCCCCCCCCCCCCCCCCCCC
>NZ_JBHXQO010000020.1:75122-113883 GCF_042717135.1 Streptomyces sp. NPDC058620 | reverse complement strand
GCGCGGCAGCCCTGGGGCGTGGGGGCGGGGGGGTCGCGCCGCGCCCCGCCGCCCCACTCGCGCATGGCCCCTTGGAAACGGTCCGGCCGGGTACACGCGTCCGGCGCGTTCCCGGCCCGCTCCGTCGGCCGTGGAGGTACGGCCGTCGGCCAAAGGAGTGTCCTTCGCGGCTGCCGTCGTCGTCCTGAGAGGGATGTCCCACAGCACGGATGGCTGGGGGGCCATCCTGGTCGCCGAGTCCGCGAGCGGCCGTCGACCGAAGGAGTGTCGCAGTGACGACGAGGGACACTCAGAAGCCGATGCTCCCGGGCGACCGGTGGACGACGTGAGGAAGCCCGCCCAGGACGAGGACGGCCCGAAAAGAGAGGGAAGCCGTGGAGCACGACAAGGACAGTGCCAGGGGCCTGGCCCAGCTGGAGGGCTACCTGCTGTGGAACGCCGAGGTGGAGGACGCCCGCCGGCGGGCCGTGCGCTTCACCGACCAGCTCCCCTGGCTCACGCGCGCTCAACGTGAAGACGTCGAGCGTGCCTATACGGCGGACCGGGTGGCCGCGTGCAGGGAAACGCTGATTCGCGTCTCCGAGCGTGCCTCCGAACTCCGTGGTGAATACTCCGAGCGCTACCACCAGCTCAGGAAACACTGCCTCGCGGCCGTCGTACTGGCCGTAGGCGCGGTGAGCGGAGCCTGCGCCGCGCTGACCGTACTGGCCCGCTGACCACCCGCCCGGGCGCACCGCTGCGCCGCGCACCTCACCCCGCGTCGGAACGGCCCGCGGACAACCAGACACCGGCGGCGACGGTGAGGGCGCAGACAAGACCGGCCAGCGGCACTGCCCAGTGCCCCGCGAACGTGGTGAGGAGCACGAGGAGCGCACAGGCGGGAAGCACGAGCTGCTGCATCCTGTCCTCCTTGAAGTGGCGGGCGTGCAGCGCCCATACCGTGAACATGAAGAGTGCCGTGGGCACCGTCACGGCGGCGGCCGCGGCGAAGGCGGAAATGTGCGCATGGTGCGTCACCTGCTCCACCGTCACCTCGATGCCCGCACCGATCGCCGCTGCCGAGGCGAAGATCAGAAGGTGGCCGTATCCCCACACGAACGCCCGCCGACTGGCCGACAGATGCTCATGGATGGGGACGGCGAAGTAGATCCAGTAGGCGGCGAAGACGATGACCAGTCCGCCGGCCGCGATCGGGATGAGTTCGTCGAGAGCCGCCGAATCGTCGAGTGCCGACTGCACCGCCACGGTCGCGGCAGCGATCGTCTCGCCGAGCATGATGATCGTGAACAGCCCGTGGCGCTCGGCGATGTGGTGTGGGTGCCAGTTGGTGCGCTGGTGGCGCTCGGCGAGGGCGGGCACCGTCAGTTCGGCGGCGGCCATGAGCACGAAGCCCCACGTCCAGGCCCCGGCGGGCAGGAACAGCAGCACCACCCAGCCGGCCTGGACGACCACCAGCCCTGCCGCGTAGCGCAGCGCGGTGGTCCTGGCCGCGCCGGTCTCGCCCCGGGCCGCCCGCAGCCACTGGAACGTGAGCGCCACTCGCATGATCAGGTAGCCGACGATGGCGACGCCGAAATCGGCGTGCTCGAAGGCCCGGGGGACTCCGGCCGCCAGGACGAGCACCCCCGAGATCTGTACGAGGGTGGCGAGCCGGTACGGCACGTCGTCGCAGTCGTACGCGGAGGCGAACCAGGTGAAGTTGACCCAGGCCCACCAGATGGCGAAGAAGACGAAGACATAGTTGGTGACACCGTGACCGGGGTCGCCCTCGGCCACGGCGTGCACCAGCCGGACACCCGCCTGGGCGACCGCGACGACGAAGCAGAGGTCGAAGAACAACTCCAGCGGCGTTGCCGCGCGATGGGCCTCGTCGGGGTCCCGGGACCTCATCCGGAGCAGGGGCGCGGTGTGGCGGCCATGCCCGGAAGGGCCGGGCATGTGGTCACTCATCAAGACTTCGATCCTCAGGGGTTGGGAGATGCACGACCATGGCGCACCGGTCGGGGGCGGTATCCGCGGGAAGGCGGGCGGGCCGGGGCGAGCCGCCCGTTCAGTGGCGTACAAGACAGAAAGGATGCCCCGCCGGGTCGGCGAAGACGCGCCAGCCACGCCCTTCGGAACCCCCGTCGAGCACGCTCGCGCCCAGGGCCAGCACGTCCTCCTGGGCCCGGTCCAGATCGGGCACGCCGAAGTCCAGGTGGAACTGCTGGGGCCTGTCCGGGTCCGGCCACCGCGGGGCGCGGTAGTCCGCCACGCGCTGGAACGCGTACACCGATCCGGTCGCGGTGTGTACGGTCGCCCAGTTCTCGTCGACCGTCCAGCGGGGGTCGGGCCGGTTGACGGCACCGCCGAGCAGGGCACCGTAGAACCCCGCGAGACGCAGGGGGTCCGGGCAGTCCAGCACCACGCATTGAATTTCAGCGATCATGACGACATCCTAGGAAGCCGCCGGACAGGGGCGGAACGGGGAGCCGCTCAGAGAACCGAGACGGCCTTCCGCCGTTCCCCGGCCTGCTCCCAGATCTGCTCCCGGATCCGCTCATCGCCGCGCGCTTCGCCGAGCGCCGACAACTGCTCTGCGAGCCGCTCGGCATGGGCGGCGGGCAGTTCGGCGGTCTTGTGGTGGAGGTGCACCGCGCAGGCCGTCGTCGTGTCGATGAGGCGTTCCAGCGCACCCGCGATGTCCTCCGAGCCCGCTGTACGCCGGGCGACCGGCGGGAGTTCGGCGGCCGACAGATCGATGGCCGTGCGCGCCGCGGCCAGCGAACGGTAGGCGTCCCGCCTGAGCGCCCCCCGCCGGGCGTGGTCCTCGGGAGAGGCGAGGACGTGCCCGAGGTAGCGGTGTGCCGCGCTCACCGCCGTGTCCAGAGCGGCGCGGACGGTGTGGCCGCGCTGCCCGGGCAGCGGGAGGTGGCCGACGAGGAGAACCGTCGCGCACGCGAGCAGCGACTCCACCACCCGGTCCCAGGCCGCCTGCGGCTCCCCGGCCAGCAGCACCAGCGAGAGCACGAGCACGGTGACCACCGCCGTCTGCGCCGCGAAGTGCCGGGTGGCGACCGGGATCAGCGCGCCACAGACGGCGACCACCCCGACCAGCGCGAGCTGCCCGGACGCCGGCACCATGAGCACGGCGAACACGAGGGCACCCGCCACGGTACCCACGGTCCGGCACAGCACCCGGGAGACGAGCGGCCCGAGATCGGGCTTGACGAGGAACACGGTGGTGGCGGGCAGCCAGTACCAGTGCTCGTGGTGCAGGCTCTGCGCCACCGCCGTACTCGTGGCGCAGCACAGTGCGACCCGGATGCCGTACTCGCGTCCCGCCGCGCCGAAGGCCCTGCGCAGCATCGGGATGTACGAGCCCCGGGCCCGCGTGCGTGGCTGCTGTCCCGTGCGGCAGTCGAAGGCCATGGCGGCCCGCAGCAGTGCATCGTCCAGGGCGCGCAGTCCGGCATCACCCCGTGCCGGGGCGGGAAGAGGGCCGGAGTGCCCGCCGGTGCGTACCGCGGCGGCGAGACGGCGGGGGCCCTCCGCGATACGGCTGGGCAGCGCGTCGCCCGCCCAAGCCAGCGCGGTCGCCGCCTCGGCCAGCGGCAGCGACGCAGCGTACTGCGCGTGCAGGCGCCGCTCGGCCGCGGAACTCGCGTAACGCCGCAACCGGGGACCTGACAGGGCGTCCTGGGCGTGGTCGAGGGCGGCGGTCAGGGCGGCACGGCGCGCGAGGGCCCGCGGTCCGCCGGCCGCGACGAGCAGATCCGCCACCGCTGTGTAGACGGCTGCCACCGCCTCCCGTTCACCGTCGAAGCGATACGGACCGCGGCCCGACGTACCCGACGAAGGCAACACCAGACGGAGGGAGGCGAGCCAGCCCGCCCCCGCCAGGAACAACAGGGCACGCAGCCACCCCGGTTCCGGCAAGGGCATGCCGGCGCCGATCACGGCCGCCACCATCACCTGCGTACCGCAGGCGGAAGCGACCGGTCCGACCGAGCTGATCGCTCCCGCGGCCAGACCGAGCACCCCGAGGACGAGCGGCAGCAGGAACAGGGAACGCTCCGCACCGGCGGTCACCGCCGTCGCGGTGCCCAGCAGGAGACCGGCGGCGCCCGCCAGCGCCGGAACTCCCAGCCGGGTGACCGAAGCCCGTCGGCTTCCCGGCCGGTCGTTGATGCCGGCGAACATCGCGCCCAGCGCCACGGGAACGCCGGCCGTCGGGTGCCCGGCGAGCACGACCGCGAGCAGCGGGACCGCGGCGAGCGCCCCACGCAGGACGGCACTCCACCGGACGGGCCCCCGCTGGGTCCGCAGCACATGGCCGAGCCACAGAGGAAGGGAGGAGGACGGGATGAGAAAGGCGGGTGGGAACACCGGACTCCTGTGGTGCGCGGGGAAGCGGAATTCGCGCGGACGCCTTCGGCCTGGACGCTGATGTCAGCCTAGGACGGCGACATGGAGGGAATGCTTCCGCCCGATTTCCGCAAGGTGTCGGCCTCCCGGTGCGCCTCCCAATCCGCTTCTCGGTCCGCCTTCCCGTCCCCGAACCGTATGGACGTCACATCGCCGTGCCGAAGTTCTGGGTCCACACGGGGCCCGCGGAGGTGTCCCGCACACCCACGCCGATCTCCTTGAACGAGCAGTTCAGGATGTTCGCACGGTGCCCCGGGCTCTTCATCCAGGAATCCATCACATCGGCCGGGGTGCGCTGGCCCTTCGCGATGTTCTCTCCGTACGTGCTCCAGCGGTACCCGGCCGCGGTGATGCGGTCGCCCGGGTCCGAACCGTCGGGGGAGGTGTGCGAGAAGTAGTCTCGGGCCGCCATGTCGGCGGAGTGGCTCGAGGCAGCCGCCGCGAGCTGGTCGTTGCTCCGTACGGTTCCGCACCCCTCCTTCGCACGCTCGGAGTTGACGAGAGCGGTGACCTGCTCGGACACGCCGGACGGGGCCGGCTGCACGGTCTTGGGCGGTGCGGGGCGCGTGGACGGCGGAGAAGGCTTCCGCGTGCTCGGGGTGGCCTTGGGCGTGGGCGAGGCACTTCGCGTGCGGGACGCGCTCGGCGAGGGCGAAGGTGAAGGCGAAGGGGAGGCCGACGTCGGCGGGGGAGCGGGCGTCGAGGCCGTGGGGAGCGCGGCCGGGGCGGCTGCCGTCGCGGGCTTCTCGTCCTGGCTCTCCTCGTCCCGGTCTTCGTCGTCCCCGTACAGGTGCACCGCTCCACCGCCGGTGCCCAGGACCGCGACGGCGACCAGCGCCGCCAGCACCGTGCTGCGCCGACGCCGCCCGGTCTGCCGGCGTCTGCGCTCCGCGCGTCCCGGCCCTCCGGCGTGCGACGTGGCAGTGGTGAGGAGCAGGTCAGGCGCGGCGCCGCCGGCGGACACCGCCAGGGGCACCAGCGCCAGTCCTACGAGCAGCCCTTCGGCCGGGACGAGCCCCACCCTGTGACCCGAACACACCGTGCAGTCGCGAGCGTGCCGGGCCAGCCGCTTGCGCCAGAGAGTGGAGGGAACTCCGTCCCACTCGGCGGCCAGCGAATCCAGCAGGGCGCAGCGCGGCTCGGCGGCCAGGGCCCGGACCACCAGCCTGGCCGTCTCCAACTGGGTCTTCATCCGCTGGACCCGCACCGCCGTGTGTTCCGGGGACAGTTCGAGCGCGAGCGCCACCTCGGACCTGGACAGCTGCCCGGCCGTCTCCAGCCACCACAACGACAACAGCGCGCGGTCGTCCTCGTCCAGCCACCGGGTGGCCTCGGCCACCTCGCGACGCTGACCGGAGAGACCGAGCCGGATGATGGTCAGACCGACGAAGTCCGCACCGGGGTCGACGACGTCATGGGCGTCCTCGAGACCACCGGCCGGTATGTACTCCGGCCGGCGCTCACGCCAGTGGCCGCGTATCTCGTTCATGGTGATCGCCACGAGCCAGGACCGGAAGCTGTCGGGCGTGCGCAGCGAAGGCAGCGCGCGGAGCATCCGCAGCACGCTTTCCTGCACCACGTCGTCGACGTCGGCGTGCCCGTTGAGCGCGCGGCCGACGATGTTGTACATCAGCGGCAGATACGCGGTGACGAGCTGGTCCTGTGCCTGCTCGTCACCGGCCTGCGCCGCCCTGATCAACGCCGTCTCGTGTGCCTCGCCCATGCTGTG
The DNA here is from genome assembly GCF_042717135.1 of Streptomyces sp. NPDC058620. Taxonomy (NCBI): domain Bacteria; kingdom Bacillati; phylum Actinomycetota; class Actinomycetes; order Kitasatosporales; family Streptomycetaceae; genus Streptomyces; species Streptomyces sp. NPDC058620. The sequence continues at coordinate 107,747 of NZ_JBHXQO010000020.1, read as the reverse complement.
CTCACTCTTTCGGAGTCCTGTGTCGTCACGTCCCACACTCGGGAGATGCGGTGAGGCCGGGAAGATAACAAGAAAACCGCTGCGGGCACACAGCACGCGGATCCCGGCGGGCGGCGAGCCCGCCGGGATCCGGCGTGGGTAACGGACGGAGCAAGTCCCGTGCGGCCCCTCGGCCGCCCCGGGACAGCGGACCTCAGGCCCTGGGCGGAGGCGGCGGCGTGCCCTGGTCACGGTCGGTGCCGAGTTGCTGCCTGAGCTTGTCCTGGGCGGTGTCGACCTTGTCGCGGTACTTGCCCTGCGTACGGTCGTCGATCATGTCGCCCGCCTTGTCGACGCCCTTCGAGGCCTGGTCCTCATGGCCCTTGAGCATCTTCTTGATCTTGTCCATCGCGGACATGGATGATCCTCCTGGAGTCGGCACCCCCACCCCTCCAGAGTCACCGCACCCCGTGAAGTTCGCATCCGGGAGCCACACCGACCCGAGCCGGAAGTGTGAAGGACGCCACCGTGGGCACATACCGGATAACCAGGAGGGGGTGGTGGCCATGGGCCGCATCCAGATCGTTCGTCGTCCTGCACCGCCCACGGGTCCGCCGCCGCTCGACCTGCGTACACCGTCGGGCCGGCCGCTCCCGTACTGAGCACACCGCTCCCGTACGAGCTCAGGCCCCTGCCCGGCCTCTCCCCTACGGAGCGGCCGGGCCCGCCTGAGCGAACCGGGTCAGAGGTCGTCTTCCCGCAGACCCGGTCCGGTACCCGGCCTCGGAATCGGGGGAAGCGGCGCGAGCTGCTCCACCAGAGCGGCCAGCTCCTCGCACGCGAGCTCCGTATCGCGCCGCATGTTCTGGTGTTCGGTGACGATCGCGGCCAGCAGCAGCGCCGTGAGCGCCACACAGCCGTTGAGGAAGGCGAGGTTCACCATGACCTCGAGCACGGTGTGGTCCTCGAACGGACCCAGGTGGTCCCTGCCGGCGACGACCGCGAGCACGGAGACGAGCAGGGCGCAGGGGGCACTGCCGGGCAGCTCGAAGCGGAGCGCGGCCCAGATGATGACCGGGAACACCAGGTAGATCATGGACAGTGAGCCCCTGGTCGCCACCACCGTCGCCGTCACGGCGACGACCAGCAGTAACCCCGCTTCCGCCCACCGGTCCGTCGGCCGGGGCAGCCGAAACCTGGGCAGCACGAGCAGGAACGGCGTGACCACGAGGACCCCCATCGCGTCCCCCACCCACCAGGCCGACCACACCAGCCAGAATCGGCCCGGTGGCAGCTTGTCGCTGAGCATCAGCACCCCTGAACCCACTGTCGCGCTGATGAGCATCCCCAGCAGCGCGCCCAGGAATACCAGCGCGACACCGTCCCGCAGACGGTCCAGCTCGACACGGAAGCCGATCCTGCGCAGCGTGAGAAAGGCGCACAGGGGAGCCAGGGTGTTGCCCGCGGCGATCCCGGCGCCGTAGAGGGTGAAGGAGCCACTGATGTCGATGATGGTGAGCAGCGCACCGAGCGCGATGCCCGGCCAGATCCAGGTGCCGAGATAGAGCAACGCTCCCAGCGCGATGCCCGTCGGTGGCCAGAGCGGAGTGACGACGGAGCTGTGCACGACCATCTCCTGGAGGAGGCCGAGCTGCGCGGACACGTAGTAGGCGGCGGCAACGCCGAGCATCTGGAGGACGGCCACCGCCCGGCGTCTCGATTCCTTGCTACGGATCACGGCTCTCATGAGACACCGGCCGTGACTCCGTCCGGCCGTGACACGCTTTGAGGACCCCTACGTCACTTTCACCGGCGGGGCGCGGCCTCGTGGCGCAGGACGAGGACGGCCGCGTCGTCCTCGTGGCCGGTGAGCTCCGCCGCCTGCAGGATCTCGTCGGCCAGTTCCTCGGCCGTGGCCCCGACATGGGAGCTCACGATCCCGCGTACGCGGTCCAGGCCCTCCTCGATCTGCAACGACGGGCCTTCGATCACTCCGTCGGTGAGCAGGACGAAGGCCCCAGCCGCGTCGAGAGCGTGCCGGGTCACCGGATACACCTCGTGCGCCGCGATGCCGAGGGGTATCCCGCCCACGTCGGTGGTGATGCCCGTGCGCCCGTCGGCCGTGGCCCATACGCACGCCACATGACCCGCCCGTGCGCTGTGAAGTTCCCAGGTCACCGGGTCGAGACGGAAGAACGTGCAGGTGGCGAAGAGAGTCGACCCCACGGACACGAGCAGGTCGTTCGTGCGGCCCATGACCTCACCCGGGTCGGGTTCGGTGCCGGCGATGGCGCGCATGCCGATGCGGATCTGCCCCATGAAGGCGGCAGCCTCGACGTCGTGGCCCTGGACGTCACCGATGGCGAAACCCAGCGAGCCGTCGGGCAGCACGAACCCGTCGTACCAGTCACCGCCGATGTCCAGTCCATGATGGGCCGGGGCATAGCGGGCAGCGGTCTGCAACCCGGGGAGAGTGGGCAGCGAGGCGGGCAGCATCCCGCGCTGCAGTGCCTGTGCCAGCTCCACCCTGGCTCGGTGCAGTTCCACCTCCTGCCGGGCACGCGCCGTCAGGTGGTGAAGCGTGGTGAGCAACTCCTCGGCGCTTGCTGAGCGGGGGGTCCGACGCCGGTTCATGGCCGCTCCGCTGTGCGTAAGTGCCTGAATCCTATTTCGGCGAGGGCACTCGTGCGACTCCAGCGGCTGCCGCGCCCGCCCGGCCCGGGTCGTAGCGGCGCCCACCCCCACTGGGACCGGCCGGCTCCCTACGCGGTCGCGACAGATCTCCGCCGTTCGTTCAGGACAGTTCCTCGATGATCCCGGACCGCGCGTACTCATAGCCGTGCCAGATCCTGAAAGCCTCGTGGGACATGACGACGTCCAGAGCCTCCTCCACGCTGACTGCCTGTGGCCCCAGGACTTCCCGTACGACGACGACGGCCGCTGTCAGGCCGTTCCTCTCGGACTGCGCCAGATGAGTCAGGGGTCCGGCGGGATGTGTGGCGTCCGAGGCTCGATGGGTATCCACCAGCGGTCTCAGCCACCGGACCCAACGGCCGTAGGCGTCCTCGCCGTCCCGCTCGGCCATGTCGAAGAACGGCGCGAGGACGCGTTCGAGCCGTGCCGCGTGGCTCTCCGCCGTTCCCTCCACCCACGGGTGCTCCGCGGCGAAGTGCGCCCAGCCGTCCTCCACGGCGAGCTGCTCCAGCCACCACCGGCCCGCGGGGCGCAGCCCTTCATGCCCTCCGAGGACGAAGGCGCTTCGTATCTGTTCGTAGGACGCTGGTGCGTGCTCGGCCAGCAGGACCGCGTCGTAGAGGTCCTTGCCCTGCGGATACGCGTCACTGACCAGCCACAGGAGTTTCCAGGCCAAGGACAGCCCGGGGGTGGCGGCGAGAACGCGGGAGCCCGGGCCCGCCCCCAACGGGCTCAGCTCGGTGAGCACGGCAGGCGTCGGCAGCGTCTCGTTGAACACCACATCGAGCTGTACGGTGCCACCGGCGGTGCCCGGCGCGGTCCACGGCAGCACCATGCGCCGCCCCGGCACGCGCTCGTACGTCCAGATGTCCTCGGTGACCGCACCGCCCGCGTCGATCACGACGTCGTGGCGAGGCGCGGCCGCTGCCGCGGCCCGCGCGATGCCCGTGAACAGGTCCGCGGTTCGGGGCTCGGTGACCGCCCACTCCTGGGGAACGACGACGAAGTCGAGGTCGCCGGGGTCACGTGCGGTCTCCGGGAACCAGGTCGCCATGAGCACGCTGCCGCGCAGCACCAGATGCCGTGCCCATGGGCCTTCGGCGATCGTGGCGAGTACGACGTCCAGCACGGTGCGGCGTGCGCGATGCCATGCCCGGCCGGTCGCCGGGTCCTCGAAGCGTGGCTCACCCGCCCGGTACGCGCGGGAGAACTGCTTCATCGCCGGTTCGAATACCGCCGGCTGGTTCAGACCCTCCGGGGCGGGCAGCAGGGTGCCCGGCAGGTCCACACACTGCCGCGTCTCGTCGTCGAGCGGGGTGTGAGGCAGCGCGGGAGACCCGTTCCACAACCTCTCCCAGGTGCTGTTGTTGCCGGGGGAGGCGGCGGTAGACATCGTCAAGGCTCCTGTGTGGTCCGAAGCCGGCCAAGCGGCTCTGGGTGTAGTTGATCGGGTAAGCGGTCGCGTGCGGGCTCACGGCCCGACATCCGCCGTCGGAACCTCACCGTCGAGCGCCTGCTGGGTGCGGTCGGCCATCGCCTCGATGAGGAAGGACAACCAGCCGATGTCGGGTGCACCGCCGTCGGCGTGGATCAGGTTCACCGCAGCTACCACGGTCCCCACGCGGACCACCGCGCGCGCCTGCGCCCTGGCGACACCGTCGAACCCTGTGTAGTCCAGGGTGACGGCGGCTGACTCGTCCCCGAACCGCTGCTCCAGATCGGCGGGCTGCACGGTCCCCTCGAAGGCGGCCTGTTCCTTCCTCACCCCGACGTACGCCTCGGCCGCCTCCTCGATGCCGGTGTACGGCAGGACCTCGATCTGCACCTCGGTGAACGACACGGCGCTCCCCGGTTCGTACACCGACCGCACGTCGATCTGCGAGCTCGACCGGCAGATGTAGTGCCGCTCCCCTTCCTCCAGACCACCGATGCGGCTACCGCGGCACCGCTCCGTGGTGGGCGGGTCGCTCGCGAGCTTCCAGCCGTCCGGCAGGCTCGCCGCGTCCGGCAGAATCCGCCGCACCTGCTTCACGTCGAGGAGCACGGGCGCCGAAGCGCCGGGTTTCCCCGAGGCCGACGCGTCCGGCGTGCCGGGGGACGCCGTCGGGGACGCAGTCTCGCCGGGGTTTCGCGCGGACGTTCCGCCGGACCGGCCGGAGGGGTCGTCGTCGGCGAACAACTGGACCGCGCCGTAGCCGCCGAGCACCAGGAGCACGATCAGCACGGCGACGATTGCGGCCAGGGCGCCCCGGGCGTTGCGGGTGTTGTTGACGGTCAGTGGTCCCAGGGAGATCTGGCTGCTCCGCACCTTGCTTCCGCCGCCGATGACGATGCTGTTGGCGTACGAGGGGCTCACGGTGTACACCGGCGGGGCCGCCGGAGGCGGACCGGCGAACACCACTGTCATGTCGTGCCGGAAGCCGGGGTCGGTCGCCAGCGCCTCCCGGATCGCCTCCTGCAGTCCCCGCACCGCCGAGGGGTCCGTCGGATCGGCGCTCACCCCGTCGAGGGCGGCGCGGCCGCCGTCGGACGTACGCAGCCGCGCCCGTACGAGGTCGGCCAGTGCCTCGCCCGCCTCGGCTCCCACCGCGGTAGCCGCTCCGGTCGCCAGATCGGTCAGAATCCGTACGGCCGTTAAGGCCATGCTCCCGGCCTCATCCATAGGGCACCCCCCTGTCTGATCGAACCGAACCCTGAGACAACCACAGCCTGGGCCCCCGCACCATGCCGTTCGCGCGCTTCAGCCGGCCTGTTCGGCCGACTCAAGGGTCCAGGGGGTTCGACACCTGCGACCGGCGTTCGGCTCAGCTCCGTTCCCGTTCCACCGGAAGCCACAACTCGGCGTCTGCTTCGGTCTTGTCGGGCGACAGGAGGGTGCGCAGGACCTCGGGGCCGGGACGGCTGCGGTACGGGTTGGACGGGAACCACTCCGTGAACACGTCGCGCCACAGCTCCTGGATGGCCTGGGGCACCGGCCCGGAGGCGGTGAACACCGCCCAGGTTCCGGCGGGGACGGGGAGAGCCGATGTCCCCTCGGGAGCGGCCGAGGCCGTGATCACCCCCTGGTAGTAGTCGAGTTCGGTGCCCTCGGCGCGACTGGGGTCCAGGTCGTCGCAGACCGCGACGATGCCCTGCGGCTCCTGGTCCGACAGCTTCTCCAGACGTTCGAGGGCCTTCGGCTCGATCCCGCGAACGAAGTCGATGATCGCCTGGTTCGGCCCCGAATGCACCAACGGCACCCTGGCCTTGAGACCCACGACGGTGAAGTCCGGCCTGTCCACTACGCGATAGCGCATGCTGTTGCTCCCTTCGACGGTGAGGCGGAAGGTCAGCCGGGGCTGGGAGACGAGTGCCGTGCCCGTACGCCGGGCCTCGCCCGGCCCGACACCGTGCATGGCCCGGAAGGCCCGGGCGAACGCCTCACCCGAGCCGTATCCGTAACGCACCGCGATCTCCAACAGCGACTCGCGCCCCGCTAGCACCTCGGCCCCCGCGACAGTGAGCCGACGGCGCCGGATGTACTCCGACAGCGGCATGCCCGCGAGCGCGGAGAACATCCGGCGCAGGTGGTACTCCGAGGTGGCCGCGATCCGCGCCAGCCCGGCCACGTCGACGGACTGGTCGAGACCGTGCTCGATGTGCTCCATGGCCTGGTTGAGCCGCTCAAGCATCCCGGGTCTCCTTCCTCCACTGCTTCCTCTTCTGCGATCACCACGCTAGGCAGCACGTACTCTGCCGCACCCGACATCCTGTGCCCGAACAAGTCGGGTGGGCACGGCGTGGGAGACGGTGTACGGACGCACCCACGCGTCGAGGAACTCAGTGGCGAGCCCGGGTCCGCGCGGGCGACGATGGAAGGTATGAGTGAGCAACCCGCACGATGGACTCAGGCAACCGTTCACCCCGACATGTGGGCGGACCCGGACGCCGACCCGCGCAGCAGCGAAGGGGTGGGTCCGGACGGCGAGCTTCCCACGCTCCAGGGCTTTCTGACGGACTACCGACTGACCCTGAGGATGAAGTGCGAGGGCCTGGACGCGGAGCAACTCGCACGCCGGTCGGTTCCGCCGTCGACGATGTCGCTCCTCGGCCTGCTCCGGCACCTCGCCGAGGTGGAACGGGACTGGCGTAACTGGATCAGCGACGATGATCCGCTGCCGAAGCTGTACGGCGAGAAAGACGGCGACTTCGACGGAGCTGTCGCCGAACCGGCCGTGGTCGGCGCCGCGTACTCCGCTCTGGAGCGTGAGCAGGCCGCCACCGACGCCGCGCTGGCCGAGCACCCGGATCCGGGCGAGCGCCTGGGGAAGGACCGGATCGCGGTCCGGGAACTGATGGTGCACAGGATCGAGGAGTATGCCCGTCACTGCGGGCAGGCCGACCTGTTGCGCGAGTGCATCGACGGCAGGGTGGGCCAGTGACGCGGGACGAGCCGGGACGTGCTGTGACGTGACCGCTTACGACGGCCTCCTCCGGCTCGTGACGCCGCCGGCCACGCCCATCGATGCCCATGGGGACTGGACAGTCGTCGAGAGCGAGCTCGGCACACAACTGCCCAACGACTACAAGTGGCTGGTCGCCACGTACGGCTGGGGGGAGTTCTGCGACTTCCTCTACCTTCGAACACCCTTCGGTACACGTGAGCACAACGGCATCACGTGGCAGAGCGGACCCTTGAGGGGATCGAGCGAACGGGACCGGGAGCGCTACCCGTATCCACTGCACCCCGCACCGGGGGCGCTGCTGGTCTGGGGCACCACCATGGACGCCGACCGTCTGTGCTGGCGCACCGACGGGTCTCCCGAGGAGTGGAGCGTGGTGGTGTGGAGCAGTGAGGGCTGGTACGAGACTCATCCCATGGGCGCCGCCGAGTTCATCAAGGGCTGGGCCCGGGGGCAAGTCAGCTCCTCCCCGCTGGTGGACATGGAGGCGCCGACTGGCTGTTCACCTACGACGCGTCCTGCCCTCCCCAGATCCGGGCCGACTTCCCACCCGAGGACCGGGAGCGGGTTCGGCAGCGCCTCTTCGCCGCCGTCGGACTCATGCGGTGCGAGGTTCTCCGGATCACGGGCGCGGCCGGAACCCCCCTGCCGGCCTGGGACGCTGTCGCGGACGACGAGGAGTAACCGCGCTGCGAGCCGAGGGCACGCCCTGCCACGAAAGCGGTAGGAAAGCGGTAGGAAATACGACGGCCGTAGCGCACGACAAAGGGCAAGGAGAGTAACCACTCCTTGCCCTTCTTCAATGTATAGCGCACTGGGGGGCTTGCGGCAAGGCCCCCGTCGTGACGCAGAATGATCCGCCAAGGCCAGAACCTGCGGAAATGGCAGATTCGCGAAGAACATGTGCTGTTGCCGACGTATGGGTTGCGCGGCACGTCGGAGCGCCCGTGGGACTCGCGGTGCGGCTGGTCGATATCCAATCTCGTTGAATGGGCGTTCTGATGATTGACGTGATCGTGGTCGGCGGCGGACCGACCGGATTGATGCTGGCCGGCGAGTTGCGGCTGCACGGGGTGCACACGCTCGTGCTGGAGAAGTTGACCGAGCGCACCGATCAGTCCCGCGGGCGCGGCCTGCACACGCGCAGCGTCGAGATGCTGGATCAGCGCGGTCTGCTGGACCGGTTCCTCGCAGTCAGCGAGAAGTACCAGGTCGGCGGTCTTTTCGGCGGCATCGTCAAGCCGTGGCCGGACCGGCTGGACACGGCACACCCCTACGGCCTCGCCACGCTGCAGCCGGTCACCGAGCGGCTGCTCGATGAGCGTGCGCTCGAACTCGGCGCCGAGATCCGGCGCGGCTGCGAAGTGGCCGGGCTGAGCCAGGACGAGGACGGGGTGACCGTCGAACTGGCGGACGGCTCACGCCTGCGCTCTCGCTACGTCGTCGGGTGTGACGGCGCCCGCAGCGCGGTGCGCAAGGGGATCGGCGTCGGCTTCCCCGGCGAGCCCGCCAAGGTCGAGACGCTCCTGGGTGACATGGAGGTGACCGAGGACCCGGCGACGATTGCCGCCGTCGTGGAGGAAGTCCGCACGACCCAACTGCGGTTCGGTGTCATCCCCAACGGTGACGGGGTGTTTCGCGTCGTCGTGCCCGCCGATGGCGTGGCAGAGGACCGTGCGACCGCGCCGACCTTCGAGGAGTTCAAGAAGCAGCTGAGGGCCACCGCGGGCACCGACTTCGGCGCGCACTCGCCGCGCTGGCTGTCCCGGTTCGGCGACGCGACCCGACAGGCCGAGCGCTACCGGGTCGGCCGGGTGCTGCTGGCCGGCGACGCGGCGCACATCCACCCGCCGACTGGCGGGCAGGGGCTCAACCTGGGTGTCCAGGACGCGTTCAACCTCGGCTGGAAGCTGGCCGCCGCGGTCAACGGCTGGGCTCCGGAGGGGCTGCTGGACAGCTACCACGCCGAACGGCACCCGGTGGGCGCCCACGTGCTGGACAACACCCGCGCGCAGATCACGCTGCTGGGGACCGACCCGGGTGCGACCGCGCTGCGGGAGCTGTTCTCGAAACTGATGGACTTCGAGGAGGTGAACCGGTACGTGACCGGGATCATCACCGCGGTCGGGGTTCGCTACGACTTCGGCGAGGGGCATGAGCTGCTCGGCCGGCGGATGCGGGACGTGGAGCTCAAGCGCGGGCGCCTCTACTCGCTGATGCACGACGGGCGCGGGATGCTGCTCGACCGGACCGGTCGGCTCTCGGTGGAGGGCTGGGCGGATCGGGTCGACCACGTCGTCGACGTCAGCGAGGAACTGGACGTGCCTGCGGTACTGCTGCGCCCGGACGGCCACGTGGCGTGGGTCGGCGAGGATCAGCAGGACCTGCTCAGCCGACTGCCCAAGTGGTTCGGAGCTGGCGCCAGTTGAGCCGCAGGGGGTGACGCGGCGCGGGGTTCCGGACCGCCACGGAGGCGTCCCGGAGACGGTGGCTTCCTGACCACAGGTGTCAGAACCTGGCCACGAACCCCATCAACCGCCCGCCGCTCATCACTCCCAGACCACCGCGGTGATCTGTGTCTTCAGCCCACGATCGGAGAAGAGGAGACTCCCGCCACCGCCGCGGTTGTTGGGGTGGTCCACCGGCAGCTGGACGAGACCGCTGCCGGAGACTGTCCTGCCGACCGCTGTGGTCTCATGGTGCTTGTTGATCATCGTGTTGCCGTATCCGGCATTGCCGACCGCCAGAACGTTCTCGCTCGCCAAGGCCGGGACGCTCAAGCCAGTACAGGTAGCCGCCGTGGCCGACAGCACCACCAGACGGCGGGTAACACGCTTCGCAGACATTGGGCATCCTTCCGACCCGGACGCCAAGTGCGCCCGCTACGCCGCTAACGGCCTGGCGCCCCAGAAGACACGATCAGCTACACGTGCAAGGCGAGGACGTCGCACGTGCTCCGCCAACAGGTCGGGCGCGATCGAAGGAGCGACGGGCAACCAGGGCGCGTCGAGCGCGGGGTCGCCTTCGGCGTCGAGAGCGGCACATCCCCAGCCGTGGCGCCCTCTTTTGGTCCCCCAGAACACCAGGAGGCCATGCACTCAGGACCCCTTCAGATCACCAGCGGTGCCTCCGACCAGCGGCGGACCCGGTACGGGGCCCACCACAGGTGGTCGCCGAGGCGCAGGACGAGGGTCTCGCCCATGAGGTCGTCCAGGATCGGCCGCGGGATCGCGTCGACGCGGGCGCCGTCGGTGAGGGTCGTGACGGCCTCGTGGTACTCCGGTTCGTCGATGGTGAAGCGGCGCAGCTCGCCGTAGCGCCGGTCGCGCACCTGGATGAAGCCGGGGCCGTACCGGAAGATGCATTTGCAGATGTAGTACGCGTTGCGCCACGCGAGTGCCGTCGCGTCCGGGTCGACGGTGCCGAGGACGGCGGTCGGCGGGTGGAGATGACTGTAGTGGCGCCAGGCGTCGGGGTCCGGGCCGGTGCGGAGCTGCCAGTCGACCGAGATGGCCAGGCTGGACAGGTCGCCCACGAAGCTGAGCGCCCGGACGGACCAGGCCGCGTCGGCGGCGTCCGTCACGTCGACCGGGCGGGGGAGTGTGACGTGCCGGGCCCCGGCGGCGAAGAGCCGCCGGGCGGCCTCCCCGCCGGTGATATCGATCTCGTAGCGGCCCAGGGACATGCTGGGCAGCGTGCCCACCTCGGGGTCGTAGTCCCGCGAGGCGGTCACAGTGAAGGGTGCGGTGCCGGTGAGTGCTGGAGTCATCGTCGTCTCTCCGTCGGGCAGTCGTCGCGTGGTCGTCAGGCGGTTGTCGCGGCGAGTTCGGTGGCGCGGGCGGAGGTGTGCCGCATGAAGTCGATCCTCAGGAACTCTTCGTTGAGCGCGGGCGGCGCGATCTGTACGAACTGCCCGCTGTCCTCGAAGACCACCCCGAGCGCACGCCACCGCGTCAGTACCTGCCGCAGGGCGTCCTCGCCCGTGTGGTGGACCTCGTGCAGCTTGCGGGCGGCAGCCTTCACGGTGTGCGGCTGGTCGAGCAGCCGGAAGAGGGCCAGCTCGAACGGGTCGGTCAGTTCCAGGTGCGTCCAGTCGAAGGCCCGGCGTTTGCTGACCAGGACGATCCGGTCCTCCAGATCGCAGTGGGTGAGACGGCTGCCGGAGTAGTTCCGCTTCCAGTGCGAGATGCCTTCGTTGAGGCGGTCGACGACGTCCTCGCCGATCCCGCGCGGCGGCACGTCGAAGACGTACGCCAGGTCGAACATCTCGGCATCGGGGAGGTCGTAGGTGAGCCGGTACGGTTCGGCGGGGCGCAGTTCGGAGAAGCCGAGTCCGGGGTTGTTGAAGTACGGGCTGAAGCGCTCGATCGCGATTCGCGACGACGGGCCCACGGGCGGGTTGAGGTGCTCCAGCGCGCCCAGTTGGGCCACCACGTCGTCGTAGTCCTCGGCGTCCTCACCGGGGAAGCCGTGCAGGTAGTTCCAGGCCACCGAGAGACCGACGGTGGCGGCGTCGCGGAGCATCCGGACGTTCTGGCCGCCGGTCACGCCCTTGTCCATCAGCGTCAGCACCCGGCTGTTCAGGCTCTCGATGCCTGGCTGGACGAAGATCAGGCCCGCGTCGGCGAGGGTCTGTAGCTGTCCCTGCCGCATGTTGGACTTGATCTCGATGTGCATGCGCAGGTCGAACCCGCTGTCGATGATGCGCGGCAGCACCGTGTTCACGTACCCCATGTCCAGGATGTTGTCGACGACGTACATGTCCAGGACCCGGTGCTTGCGGGCCAGTTCGATGATCTCGTCGTAGAACACGTCGGGGCTCTTGCTGCGGAACTGCATGAACGAGCCGTTCAGCCCGCAGAAGGTGCAGTGGTGCTTCTCGCCCCACCAGCAGCCCCGCGCGCCCTCGACCACCAGCTTGGGCTCGACCCAGTGCCGCGCGTGGGAGGAGGCGAGCCGCTCGAAGTACCCGGAGTAGTCCGGCGGCAGGATCGAGGCGGGCGGCAGCGGTTTGGTGCTCATGGAGTTGACCATGGAGGCGCCGTCCGCGTCGCGCCAGCACAGCCCGGGTACCTCCGACAGCGGCTCGCCGGCGTCCAGTGCGTTGAGCATCGCGGGGAACGACACCTCGCCCTCGCCGCGCAGGACGTAGTCGACGAAGGGGAAGTTGCGGTGGACGGCCTCGCCCTGCTTGCCGTCGCAGTTGGCGCCGCCCATGGCCGTCGCGATGTGCGGGGCGAGGCGCTTGACGTACTTGGCGGCCGCCAGGGCGGCGGTGTTCTGCTGGAACGTCGAGGTGAAACCGACCACGTCCGGAGCGAGTTCGACGATGCGCTCGGCGATGTGCTGGACGAAATCGGGCGCGGTCACGTGCAGCGCCTGCGTCATTTCCATCCGAGCCCCGCGTACCCGGCTGCTCATCGTCTCGGTGAACTCGGGAACCCGCCACTGGGGGTCGTCGTAAAGGGCGGAGGAGAACACCCAGTCGCCGCAGCCGAGGAAATATGATCCGAGCGCGTAGTAGGAGTAGTCCTCCAGGGTGAATTCCGTGTTCTTGGTGATCCAGTCCACGTACTCGATATTGGCGTGGAGAATGTCCGCCGTTCCGTTCGGGACGCGCTCGTCGACACTGCGCTTGAGAATTCCGAGAGCCAGCGAAGGGAGATCGATCGGGGCCCAGGGCATGTTCACCAGGAGTACGCGCATGGCTGGCCTCTTCTCATTGTGATCAGTGCGCGGAGTCGGTCATCTGTCAGGCATCCGGCCGGGGGAGTCGCCAGGCGCCATGCAGGCAATACGGTCGGAGGTCCGGTCGGGCCGGTCTGGTCGGGTCTGGTCGGGTCCGGTCGGGGCCGGCCTCGCACGGATTGCGAGACCGGCCCCCCTGGTGCTACTTGTCCTCGTCCTCCATCTCCTCCGCGGAGCGGAGGTAGACGACGACGCCGACGCCCGGCTTGCGGCTCTCCTCGTCGCCGTCGAGCGGGTCGCCGTGGATGATGTCCTTCTGCATGATGTTCACCTCCTCTCCGGGTGTGGGGACGGCTCGGCCGGCACGGGCGCCGAAGGCAGCCCGCGGCCGAGAAACTTGAGGGACCGCTGGATCACGGCCAGGTGGTCGGCGCCGTCGTAGCCGTCATGGCCCGAGTCCAGCCACATCAGCTCGTGGGCCACACCACCCGCGCGCAGCACGGCCAGGTACGCCTCGATCTGTTCCGGCGGGCACTTGGCGTCCCGCCGCGCGGCGACGACCAGCAGCGGGGAGCGGATGGCGGCCGCGTACGAGGACGGGGAGGCGTGGGCGTAGGCATCGGGCACCTCGTCCGGAGTGCCGCCGAACAGCGCGGTATCCAGCGCCTGGAGGGCGGGCGTGGAATGCCGGAAGGCCGTGACGCAGTCGGCGAGCGGCTTGACGGCCACCCCGACGTTCCACAAGTCCGGACGGGTTCCCATGGCCAGCAGCGTCAGATAGCCGCCCCACGATGTGCCGCACAGGCCCACGGCGCCCTCGCGGCCGATGCCCCGGTCCAGCAGCTCGGCCCGGGCCCGCACCAGGTCGGCGACCTGGGTGTGGCCGACACCCTCGGAGTAGGCGGAGCGCCAGCGCGGCCCGTAGCCGGTCGAGCCCCGGTAGTTGACGCGGGCCACGGCGTGACCCGAGCCGACGAGGGCCTGCACCATGGGGTCGTAGGCGTCGCGGTCGTGGTCGGCCGGGCCGCCGTGGACGAGCAGGATCAGCGGGTGCGGCGCGGGACGGCCGACGGGTGTGGTGACGAAGGTGTGCACCGGGCCGTCGGGCCCGGGCGTCCACAGGTCCTGGCGGTGGCCGAACCGGGGGAGGCGCCACTGGCTCTGCCCGGGCAGCGGCGCACCTGACAGGGACAGCGCGCGCGGCACGTTCACCGCGTCGGTCCAGATGAAGTGCACGTCACCGTCGGCGGCCGGTGACGCGTCCAGGATGCTGCCCTCCGGGGTGGGCACCGGGGTCAGCTCCCGGCGGTCCAGGTCGGCGGTGAACAGCCGGCTGCGGCCGTGCCGGTCCTGCCGGAGCAGGACCCGCGTGCCGCCCGGGCCGGGGTACCAGCGGGCGGTCGTCTCGGTGTCGAACGAGCACCAGGGCAGCAGCTCCAGTCCACGCCCGGGGGCCCAGGTGCCGAGGTGGTAGCGGCCGGCCCGCTCGCGCATGACCAGCAGCAGGGTGCGGCCGGGCGTCGGCGCGGGTCCGCAGGACGGCGTCGGACCGGGTAACGGCGTGGGCGTGGGCGCGAAGCCGAGCGCCCAGGTGCGTTCCCTGGTGCCGGAGAGCACCGCGACGGTGGTCCCGTCCGGGGTCAGCAGCGTTACGGCGCGGGCGGAGTGCGCGGGTCCGGACACCGCCAGCAGCCCGCCGTCCGGCGCCAGGTCGCACAGCGTGCCGGAGTCCGTCGTGCGCAGGACGGATGTGCCGGTGCCGCCGCGCCGTCCCATATGGACGCTGAGTCCCTCGGGGCTCCGGATGCCGACGGCCACCGTGCCCCCGGCCGCCAGCGCCAGCCCGGCAGGCCGCCCGTACGGCACCCCGGCCATCGCCGGACGGTCCGGACCGCCGTGGAAGTCCTGGGTGCGCCAGCCGCCGCTGCCGCCACGGTCCTCGTCGAACCACCACACGGCCTCGTCGTCGTCGACGGCGCAGAGCAGCGTGCCGTGCGGACGGTCCGTCAACTGCCGTTCGACGCCGCTGGAGCGGTCCCACGCGAAGATCTCACACCGGCCGTCAGCGTCCCCGGTGTACACCATCCGGTCCGGGTTCCGGGGGCTGGTCACAGGCAGCACCGGCCGGTAGACGCCGTAGGTGCGCGTGGCCGCCTTCGGCGGGGCCGGTGTCACGGCGCCTCCCGGGCCACGAGTCCGGCCCTCGCGGTCGCGTACAGCGCCAGTCCGGCGAACGCGCCCGCGCAGCCCAACGCCACCGTACGGCCCCCGTACTCCGCCACCAGGACCCCCGCCGCCACCGGCGCGAGCACC
The DNA here is from genome assembly GCF_042717135.1 of Streptomyces sp. NPDC058620. NCBI lineage: Bacteria > Bacillati > Actinomycetota > Actinomycetes > Kitasatosporales > Streptomycetaceae > Streptomyces > Streptomyces sp. NPDC058620. Next base: position 92,631 of record NZ_JBHXQO010000020.1, on the reverse strand, counting down.
GCGACGCCCTGGCCGGCGGTGCCCAGCACCGTCCCCATCCGGGCCAGCAGCCGGTCGGGGGTGACCAGCACCGCCCGGGTCTGCAGCACTACCACCACGGACGGCACGATCAGCGACACCCCGCTCAACAGCAGCCCGTAGGCCCAGGTGCGGGACGCGAACGCGAGCCCGGCCGCCGTCGGCACCATGGCCCACGAGGCGCCCGTCACGATCCGCGCGGCCGGAACCCGCCGCACCAGCCACGGCGCGGCGAGTGCGCCCAGCAGCCCGCCGACTCCCGCCAGGGTGAGGATGAGCCCGATCGAGGAGGGGCTGGCGCCCTGTGCGTGGGAGGCGAACACCGCGTGGAAGTACAGCGCGCCGAGCAGCGCGTTGATCCCGGCGGTCCACACCACCACGAAGCGCAGGAAGGGCTCGGCCCACACGAACCGCAGACCTTCGGCGAGGTCACGGGTGAACGACGTGGCCGGACCGTCCCGCCCGGGCGTCAGGTCCGCGCGGATCGCCCTGCTCAACACCGCCACCAGCAGGAACGACACCGCGTCCGCGAGCAGCGGCACCCACCGTGCCAGTTGGTACAGCACGCCGCCCAGCGTCGGCCCGACGATCTGCACCGCCTGGTCCCGGGCCTGTAAGTATCCGATCGCCCGGGTGTACCCCTCGGGCGGCACCAGCCGCCGGATCGTCCCGGAGGCCGCCGCCCCGTAGGTGGCGCTGGCCGCCTGCTCGACCGCGGCCGCGACGAGTACGTGGACGAGGACGACATGGCCGAGGGCCACGGTCACGAAGACCGATCCCATGGCGCCCGCCGCGACCAGGGCCGCCGCGTACATCATCGGCTTGCGCGGCCACCGGTCGGCGAACACGCCGGCGACCGGCGAGACCACCAGTCCGCTGACCAGTGCCACCGACGCGACGAGTCCCGCGAGCCCGGCCGGATATCCGGCGCCCAGCAGGATCAGCGGAAGAAAGAGCGAGGATGCGCAGGTGCCGAGACCGTCGACGGCGCCCGCCGTCCAGAAGAGCAGGAAATCCCGTCTACGGAACGGGGACGTGGACGGGATTTCAGGTAAATCAGGGTCGGTAGACTGTAATTTCTCCTCGGCCTTGTCCATCAAGAATCCCGCCCGGGGCGGATTGCTGACGCGAACGCACCCACAATGCCCCCTGTGATAAGCGGACTTACGGCCGTCGAGGGTAGCGATCGTATCGAACAGGGGCACCCGTCACAACACCCTCGTTCGAATGGAATTCTCGATCAAGGAACGAGGTTTCCGCGGTGCCGGGTAATTGATCTGAGCGGCGTGCACGGCGCGGCGGGTGGCGGCCGTCTCACATCGGACTCGGTTGCTCTCCGCGGGAGCCGCGACCTGTGGGCGGCGTCAGAAATCGATCTCGATGTAGTCGATCTCGTTGAGCTCGACCAGTAGGCCCTCCGCTCGGCGCCCCCGGTCCCTGAATATAGATCTCCTGGAGACCTTCGGCGGCGATGTGCTGGAGCTGAGCCTCGGTGGCCCCGCCGGCTTGCGCATCGAACAGCCGGGCAGCGTGGGCCGGTGGCAGGTGCTGGGTGATGAGTCTGATGCGGCCGTCGTCCGTCGTCCCCGGGGCGGCGGTGAATCCGAACCGCGCGGGTCTCGATCACGATGCCGCCCGTGGTCGCGGCCTGCTGGCTCAGCCCACCGGCTTCCCGCGGCCTTTTGCGTTCGGCCGGGTCCGGCAGGTCGTTCTGTGCTGCCGCCTGCTCCAGCGAGGCGTCCACCGAAGCGAAGAGCTCGTCCTGCTCGTTGGGCACTGGGGCCACCTCCGCCCTGACCGAAACCATGCGTAGCGCCGAAAGACGCGAGGGTGACAGCGGTGAACCTGCTGGTGACATCACTGATCGCACAAGTTTCCGTGCATTCAAACATTTGCATGGTAGAAATGGCTCATGAGTGTTGCTGATCGTCTCGACCTGACCCTGCGGCTGGTGCAGGGCTCCGACCGCGTCTCCGTCGCGGAGCTCTCCCAGCGCCTGGGCGTCTCGGAGATGACCGTGCGCCGCGACCTCGACGCGCTGGAACGCAAGGGCCTGGTCCGCCGAGTGCACGGGGGAGCCGTCGCCACCCGGACCCGTGCCGAGGACGCGGGCTTCTCGGCACGCGAACCCTGGCAGGCGGCGACGAAGAACCGTCTGGGCGCGGGCGTGGCCGCGATGGTGGAACCGGGCTCCCGCGTGCTGCTCGACGCCGGCACCACCACCGTCCACGTCGCGGAACACCTCGCCGCGCGGGCGCCCCTGACCGTGGCGGTGCTCAGCCTTCAGGCAGCGGTGCGCCTGGCCGACCGCCCCGGGATCGACCTGATCGTCGTCGGCGGACGCTCCCGTGCGGGGGAACGCTCGCTGGTCGGGCCACTCGCCCTGCGCACGCTGGAGTCGCTGGCCTTCGACTGTTTCGTCATGTCCATCGGGGGCGTCCACGCCGAACACGGCTGGTCGGAGTTCTCCCTGGACGACGCGGCCGTCAAGCAGGCTGGCCTCGCCCAGGCGGCCCGCACCGTCGCGGTGGCCGACGCCACCAAACTCGGTGTCCGGGCGTTCAGCCAGGTCGCACCGCTCGGCGCGGTGGACAGTTTCGTCACCGACGCCGCCGCCGAGTACCCCGAAACCCATCCGAACGGCCCGCACACACTGAAGGCCCTGCGTGAAGCGGGCGTACCCGTCGTACTTGCCTGAATGCCCGACCCCCGCCCCTCTCCTACCGAGGTGATGCCATGAACACCGCTCCCGGCCCCCAGATGATCCTCGTCGCAGGCCCCTACCGGTCCGGCACCGGAGACGACCCGGCCGCCCTCGACGCGAACGTACGCGCCATGACCCGCACCGCGCTGGCCCTCTTCCGCGCCGGCCATCTCGGGATCACCGGAGAGGCGCTGGCCCTCCCCCTCCTGGAGGAGGCGGGAAGCGAACGGCCGGGCGACGCCGTATTCGACGAGATCTTCCACCCGATGGCCGAGCAACTGCTGTCACGCTGCGACGCCGTGCTGCGCATCCCCGGAGCCTCCGAGGGAGCCGACAGGATGGTGTCGCAGGCCCGCGCGGAGGGCAAGCACGTCTACCACAGCCTCGACGACGTCCCGGCCGTCCGTTGACGGCCGGCATCGACACCCCCGACCGCCGCGGACGTACGGGTCTCGACCGCCACGGCCGCGACCTGACCGGCAACGCGCGCGTGCGGGTCCACGAGGTGGAGGTCCTCTCCTGCGACTGGTACGTGCTGCGCAGAACGACCTTCGACTACCAGCACCGCGACGGCCACTGGAGCCGCGAGCAACGCGAGACGTACGACCGGGGCGACGGCGCCACGATCCTCCTGTACGACCCCGAGCGCCGCACCGTTCTCCTCACACGGCAGTTCCGCCTCCCGGCCTACGTCAACGGCCACCCGGACGGGATGCTCATCGAAACGGCCGCCGGGCTCCTGGACGGCGACAGCCCGGAGGAAGCCATCCGCAGGGAAGCGGTCGAGGAGACCGGATACGCCGTGGGCGCGGCCGAGCACCTCTTCGACGTCTATATGAGCCCGGGCTCGGTCACCGAACGCGTGCACTTCTTCGCCGCCCCCTACACCTCGGCGACCACGACCGAGGGCGGCGGAGGCGTAGCCGCCGAGGGCGAGGACATCACCACGCTGGAACTGCCCTTCCCGCAGGCATTGGCGATGGTCCGTGAGGGGCGGATCGCCGATGCCAAAACCATCATGCTGCTCCAATGGGCCGCTCTGGAAGGCCCGTTCGGCCCCGGACGGACACCGTGAACGTCCCCGCGTGAGGGGCGCGGCACGGCCGGTGGCCGCCGCCCGAAGCGGGCGACGGCCACCGGAATCCGCATCGGTCACTGCTGGCCCGGGAAGGCCCCACCGCTGGGCGTCACCTGCGTGCACGCATGGATACAACTCCCCGCTGCCCTGCCCGTCCGGACAGAGCCTGGACTTGACGTTCTGCAAGGTGCGGTCGGACCGGTGCGTCCTCGACTGGGCCGGGGTCCCGTTGCACTGGTAGACCTGGACGACCGTGCCGTCGGCGGTCGCGCGGTTGCGGACGTCCATGCACTGTTCTCCCGGTCCGGCTTGACCTTGACATTGATGTCAACCATGCATGGCCGGGTCATGACTCACGCACCACAGACATCCGACCCCGTAGCGCGGCCGTCTCCCTCTCAGCGGTCTGCTCGCCCTCGCGGCCGCAGGGTTCATCACGATCATGCTCGAAACGATGCCTGCGGGCATCCTGCCCGCGATCAGCGGTGATCTCGGGGTCTCGGAGTCGGCCGCGGGCCAGACGGTGACCGTGTTCGCCCTCGGCTCCATAGCCGGCGCCATCCCGCTGATCAGCGCGACGATCGGGTGGCCGTGACGGCCGCTCCTGCTCCTCGCGCTCGCCCGCTATGTGCTGACGAGCATCGTTATCGACGAGGGCGACGGTACGGTCCTCGGCTGTCTCCAGTTGACCTACATCCCGGGCCTGGGCCGCCACGGTCAGGAGCGTGCGCTCATCGAGGCCGTACGCGTGCGTGCGGACCGGCGCGGGGCGGGACTGGGCCGCGAGTTGCTGGTGGCTGCCATCGACCGGGCCCGTGGGCGCGGGTGCACCTTGGTACAGCTCACCGGCAACAAGCGGCGCGAGGAGGCTCATCGGTTCTACGGCTCACTCGGGTTCGACCGGAGTCACGACGGGTTCAAGCTGACGTTGCAGGCGGAACGCCTCGCTCGGACCTGAGCGTCTTCAGGAATGCCTGACCAGTCAGCGGGTCTTCTGCGGGGCCGCAGATACAGGGCTCAGCTCAGTAGAGCGTCGCGACCGAGGGAAAGTCTCGGCCAAGTCCGGATTCCGGATGGCCCGGGGCGCCCGGCCCTCGTGGTGCGCACCCGCTGAAGCCCTGGCCGGGCACGTGCGACCTCGGTCATCGGACCCGGCTGCGGATCACATGCCGAACCCGGCTTCACATATTCTTCACGGACTGGGTCGCGGTGTGTCAGGGTGCGCACATGACGGATCAAGCAAGGCGCAAGCTCGGCGCTCTCGTCGGAGTCTGCCTCGCCGGTGGCCTGTTGCCCGGCGTCACCCTCGGAGCAGAGGGTGTCGACGTGGCGTACTCAACTGCCGTTGCCTTCATCGCTGTTGCTCTCCTGACCCAGCTCGTGTTCATCGGGCCTTCGGCGCGCGTCAGGGCTCCGCTCCTGCTGGCGTTCGGGGCTGCAGGCGTCGTCCAGGACGCCCTCATCTGGTGGCTGCTCTCCTGGCTCGGCGAAGCGGCGGGAGCGGAACTCCGCGTCGAAGGAATCGGTACGACTCTGATTGCCGCGCTCATCACTCGCGTCTCGATCCTCGCCGCTTCACAGCTCGCGCCGTCGCAGGGTGACGGGGCGGCGGCCACCAGCTGAGATCCTCCTGAACGGCCCGACTCCGAAGGATCTGGGGCACTGGTGCCCGCCCCTCGCCGTGGTGGCCTGGCTGTCCCCCCGATCCGGGGGTTACAGTCTCCAGGCGCGGCAAGATTCCGATTCGTGGAACTGTCGCCGCACCGGCGCCGGAAACTCGTCGCCGGACCAGCCCTGCAATCTGCTCGGGCTGTGTCTTCTCACCGCTACCGCCATGTACTGGAGACTCGATGTCTTATGCCTCGCCCCGTCAGGCGCAGCGCCGCGTGGACGACACTCCTGCCGACGGGCAGACGCTCACCGGCCCCGGCCTCGACGGAGGCCAGCCGAAGCCGCAGTACGCGGGCCTGTTCATGGAACCGGACCTCCCGCCGGTCGCCGACGAGACCGAGTGACCCTACCCGGGGGACGGAAGGGCTCCGCGGCACGCGGCGGATGAGCCGCGGCTGCGCATCGTGCGCGGCCCGGGGGATACCGCCCGGAGGCAGGCTCTGGGCGGATCATCATTGCGTGTGAAGAGGGGGTTCCACAGCATGAGCGGGACAGTGACAGCAGTCAGCAGCAACGGCGCGTACTCGTTCACCAAGCCGAACCGGGACGGCGTCACACTGCTGGCCGGCCTCGGAGTGGAGGGCGACATCCACGCGGGAGTGACGGTCAAGCACCGTTCGCGCGTCGCGCAGGACCCCACGCAGCCGAACCTGCGCCAGGTCCACCTCATCCACGAGGAACTCTTCACCGAACTCCGCGAGGCCGGCTTCACCGTCACGCCCGGGGAACTGGGCGAGAACGTCACCACCCGTGGACTGGACCTGCTCGGCCTGCCCGTCGGCACCCGGCTGCGCATCGGCGACGACGCGGTCGTGGAAGTCACCGGCCTGCGCAACCCATGCCGCCAGATCGACAAGTTCCAGGACGGGCTGCTGAAGCAGGTCGTGGGCCGGGACGCGGCGGGGAGCATCGTACGGAAGGCCGGAATCATGAGCATCGTGCTGGAGGGCGGGGCGGTGCGCCCCGGCGACACCATCGGGGTGGAACTCCCCGCCGAGCCGCACCGGCCGCTCGAACGCGTCTGACCTGGCAGGGGTGGCAGGAGTCGAACCTGCGGCATCCGGTTTTGGAGACCGGCGCTCTGGCCTCTGAGCTACACCCCTCGGTGCCGGTCATCCTGGCACGCCCGGCCGTACCGGCCAACTGGATTACGTGCGTCAACAGGGTGATGCCCGGCGGTCGGCGATCCACTCCGCCAGGGCGAGCACAGTGGACTCGGCACTGTCGGCCATGTGGTCGCGCAACGCCTCGATGTCCGTGGGTGAGCTGCCCAGGACCGGACGATACGCAGCAGTTGCCAGGTCTGCTCCACGACGCAGCCCGTGCCCCGCGCGTGGAGTTGCCAACTCCACCGGGCGATGCCGTGTGCGGCTCCTGCGACGACGAAGGCGAACGCCACGCCCGGATCGGCTCACACCACCTCGGAATGCGTGACCCACTCGCGCCCGTCCCCGCGGTTGCGGCCGCTGAACCGCGCGCCCACCCAAGGGCCGTCGCCCGGCACGTAGTTCACCCCGGTGGCGCTCGGGCTCCACGTCGCTATCCGTGACACGTCGCTGATGAGGCGGTACACCGCAGTAGGTGGTGCGCCGACCCAACTGCGCCGGGTGAAGGTGAAGGACAGAACATCGCCCTGCTGCGCGACGGGACGGCGATCGTCACCTTCGCGGCCGCCCGCCAGGTGGCCGAGGTCGCTCCTGGGGGCGCCATGCGCATCCTGGCGACGCTGCCCGCACCCGCCGACGGCGGAGTCCACACACCCGTCCTGGGTTTCCCCCTCACCACCGGGGTCGTACATGCCCCGGACGGCACCGTGTACGTGCTGTACGCGACCGGTACGGGGGACCTGACCGGGCTGTGGCGTCTCATCCCGGGGAAGGCGCCGCAGCGCATCGCCGCACTGCCCGCCGACGGCCTGCCCAACGGGCTCGCCCTGGACCGGCACGCCCGACAGCTCTACATCACCGACTCGGTCCTGGGGACGGTGTGGACCGTCCCCACCACCGGCGGCACACCCACCGCCTGGTCCACCGCGCCCGAACTGGCTTCGACGGGCTTCCTCGGAGCCAACGGCGCGAAGGTGCACGGTGGCGCGCTGTGGGTGACCAACCTCGACAAGGGCACGCTCCTGCGCATTCCGATCCGCCTCGGAAACCGTGCGGGTGCGCCGCAGGTCAAGGCATCGGGCATGACCGGCATCGACGACTTCGCCTTCACGGGGCGGGGCAACGAGGTCCTCGCCACGCTCAACGCCCCCAGCGAGCTCGTGCGCATCCAGTCCGACGGCACGACCAGCACGGTCCTCGACACCGACGACGGACTTCAGAACCCCACCTCGGTCGCGCTGCGCGGCAAGGACGTGTACGTACTCAGCGCCGCGTACACCACGGCCACGGACCCCAACCTGCTGCGCGCCCGTCTGTATGGTCGTCGGTAGCCGCCCGGCGGGGGCGCCGTCGGCCGGGCGCCTCCGCCGGCGGACCGGGATCGTCGTCGGACCACGCGGGGATCGGGGCCCGGTCGGCGGCTACCGGGTACCCGGTACAGCGGGGCCCACTCCGCTCGGGCATCATGCCGTCACATGATCACCATTCATCTGAAGTACGAGATCGACCCCGACCGCATCGAGGACTTCGAGGAGTACGGCCGCCGGTGGGTCACCCTCGTCAACCGCTTCGGGGGCACCCACCACGGCTACTTCCTGCCGAGCGAGGGCGACAGCGACATCGCGTACGCGCTCTTCTCGTTCCCCGGCTTTGCCGAGTACGAGCGGTACCGGGCGGACAGCGTCACCGACCCCGAGTGCCAGGCTGCGTTCGAGCTGGCTCGCCGGACGCAGTGCATCCGGCGCTACGAGCGCCGCTTCCTGCGGCCCCTCGACCAGGGGAGCGGGGACACCCCTTCCCAGTGAGCGGATGGCCTTCGCATCGAGGAGGCGGGAGCCGACGCCTCCGTCTCCCATCCCTTCCGCGGTTTCCTGGTCCCCGCCCGCACAGCCCGCGAGCGATACGGCCCGGAGGTGCGGGCCCGGCTGCTGGACACCTGCCTGGCACTGGACGGGAGGCGGCCGGACGACAGCGGAACTGCGGCCTTCTCACCGATCTGAGGCCAGGTCATGGAACGCCCGCGCGTTCTCCCGCCGGACCGCCGCTGTGATCTCGTAGCCGGAAACGTGTGCGCACAGCTGACGGAAAGGATCGGTTTCAGTCCACGGGCAGGGAGAACCGGAGTTTCTCCTTCGCCTCGGCGCCCAGTCGTTCGTAGAACCTGATCGCGTCCGTGTTCCATGCCGGGGTCTGCCACTGGACCAGGCCGAGCCCCAGGAAGCGCGCTTCGGACCGTACGGCCTCCATGAGCATCGGGCCGACCCCCAGGCCGCGTTGGCCGTCCCGCAGGAACAGGCAGTCCATATGGAGGTACTCGGTTCCGCCCCAGGTGGAGATCTCCGGTGCGCACGAGGCGTAGCCGATGATCTCGGCGTCGTCCAGTTCCGCGACGAAGCACCGCAGGCGGGGAGCCGTGCTGCCGAAGAGCAGTGACTTCAGGCGCAGCGCCAGGTCGGAGGGCGGCGGCGCGGCCCGCTCGTACCGGGCGTGCTCGGCCGCCAGTTGTGCGACGTGGGGGAGGTCGGTGATGCGCGCGTGGCGCACCCGTACCGCACTGGAGCTCATCGGCGGACCTCGCCTCCCTGCACGTCGCCGCACCACGCCTCGATGCGCGCATCGGGCGGACCGTCGCCGTTCAGTACGTGTGTACTGAACGGCAAGGCGTCCGGATCGACGGCGGCCGTATGCCGGCTGAACAGAGCACTCTCCACGTTGGTCACATCCGTATGATCCACGGCCGAACGGTGCGCCCCGCACGCCGGGGGTGGGAGTCGCGCACCGCGATCCTTCGCCCGGCGTCACCGGCGACCGCTGCCGGCAGGCCGTCTCAGCGTTGCCGTGCGCGGTACAGATCGCGCATCAGCGCGATTTCGGCCCCGTGGTGCAGGACTTCCTGGTTGACCCACCACACGATGTCGAGGAACGGCTCCTCCGCATCGCTGCCGTGCGGGTAGGTGCAGTACCCGACGGTGTCGAGCGCGGTGTCGTCGACGCTCAGCAGTGCCTCCCGCCAGGCCGTGGCGCCGGCAGTGAAGGCGGCGACGGCGCCGGTGACGTCCCCACTGATGCGGTAGTCGCTCCGCGTCAGGGCGCGGCCGCCGGCTGTGTGCTCCGCGCGAAGGGTCAGCATCTCGCTCAGGTGGCTCAGGCGCCACGCGAGCGTGGTGAAGGGCGGCGGCCAGGGGTGCGGGTACGACGCGGCGTCGCGCCCCCAGTCTCCGGCTCCGGCCAGGAGGGTCGCACGCGCTCCCGGGCCGTCCGCACGCCGGCGGACGGACCAGCAGTCCGGCACCGGCTCCCAGAAGTACTCCTCGCCGGTCAGGGGACCAACCCTTGTCTCCGAACCGTCTCCGCTGTCCATCACCGGTCCGGTCAGGCGGCCGGTCAGGCGCTCGCAGGCAAAGTCGAACTGGTGCAACAAGGGGTCCAGGCGAGGTGGTGTCACTGATGCTCCATGGTGGGCCGGTACGAGGTCGAGAAGGGGCGGCGGGAGTTCGAGGAGGGACGGCTGACAGCCCGCCAGCCTCGCACAACGGCCCGCGTCCCGGCCTCCCCTTTTCCGGTGAGGGTCCTGTGCGTCAGCCGCGTGTCCAGCCGCGCCCTGAGTCATGACTTCAGTCGCGCCATTCGGCCACGCAGCAGCCGGACCAGCCGTTCAGCGAGATGGTGGCGCCACAGCCACAGCGGGAGCCGACGGTGGGGGACGTAGGACCACAGGTCGTCGTCGGCTTCGTTGCCGCGGGGCTGGGACCGCAGCAGTTCCAGGCAGCGGCCGTCGACGGTGCGGTGCAGCCGTGCTACGTGCGCGAGTGCGACACGGCCCTGATGACGCAGCTCCGCGTCCGTCGACTCCAGCGCCCGGGCGACCCTGGGCAGGATCGCGTGCGCGTCGGGATGGTTGAGCGCGAGACCGATCACTGCCACACCGACCAGATGCTCCTCGCGGTCGAAAGCCGCGTCGACCTCTTCCGGCCGGTCGGTTCCCAGCAGGGCCGAAGAGTTCTGCCAGTTCATGCCCTGCCCGGAGGCGGCACGGCCGACGAGAAACTCCTCCCGCCCCGCAGCAGGCGCACCCAGGAGGTGGTGGTCCGCCTCCCCGTCGGCGCGGGAGCAGGACCAGTTCAGAGCGAGATGGTCCCAGACGCGGTGGGCATCGTCCTGGCTGCGGGCAAGCCGACGGCACAGGACGTCGAGCTCGGGCGAGGACGGCACCAGCGCTTCGAACAGAGCGAAGTCGCCGGCCCGCTCTCTGAGGTCGCATCGACGCAGAAAGGCGAGCCGCACGGCATCCTCGGCGCTCAGCCGGCCGTTCGCATATCCCCAGCCGACTTCCGCGGGTTCCACTGCCACGGCGTACCGGACGAATTCGGCCGGTATGTGGAAGGGGGCGGCATGAGGCTCGGCAGGCGGCATGGGCCGAGCCTACCGAGCGGTTACGGCGGGCCGGGCAGGCCCTCGCTGCCGGGCCTGCCCGGCCAACGGGCCACATCGGGGACGCCCTCGGCGGTGGCTGCGCCCGCCCCGAGAGCAGGCCCCAGCTGGAACGTGGTCAAACGGCCCGGACCCGTGACCGATGGGAGCCGCCGTCGTTTCTTGGATGATCGGATCGACGACCAACCAGGAGCGTGCCCATGTCTGTTACCGCAGTTACCCGTCTTGCCGCTGTGTCTTCCGCTGCGGTCGCCGCAGTGTCGGTGTGCCTCGGTGCTGCCTCGGCGGCTTCGGCGGCAGAGCCTGCGCAGGTACGCGTGGTGGAGCAGAGCGCGGCTGCCGCCGACCCGGCACCCGGGGGTTCCACGCAGTGGGTTCCGCTGGGCTCTCTGCTGTTCTCCGACCGGGCTGTGAAGGCCGACGTGAGCCCGGTGCGATGGGATCGCTGACCGAACGTCTCCGCCGCGCCCGGGCCGCCGGCATGCGCGCCTACCGGGCGCGACTGCACCCTGATGTGCCCCATCCCGCAGGGCTGACGTCCACGGCCTCCGGGGAGACGGTGGCCGCTTCGGCCGTCGCCGTGAACGGGTTCGATGTGCTGGCTGCCGTGGTGGATCTGCCGGTGAGCACCTGGCGCTATCGCTGGGAGGACGACGAAGTGCGTCACCTGGGGCCGATGGCACAGGACTGGCGGGCGAGTTTCGGCCTCGGGGCCGATGACAGAACGATCTGCTGCACCGATGCCAACGGGGTCGCCCTCGTGGCGATCCAGGCCCTGCACCGGCAGATCGCAGAGCTTCAGCGAGAGGTCGGGGAGCTCCGGACGCAGGTGGCCGCATCCGCGGGGCGGGCCCCCAGCGCGGGAACCTCGTAACCGCGCGCCCCTCGGATCGACGGAGTAGCGGCAGTCGATGCAGTGGTGCGGGCCCGGGGCTGTGTCCCCCCGGGCCCGCACCCGTGCCCCCCCCGGGCCCGCACCCGTGTCTCAACAGCAGGGGCCGTCGCGGTGGCCCGCGGCACGGGGTGGGGGAGCCGGACGGCTACCTGGCGGCGAGCCGTCGCTACGGCCCCTGACCGCGCTGGAGTCGGGGCGGGGTGGCGCAGCTCACTGTCGCCGGGGGAGAAGTCCCGGAACAACCCCGGATGGTTGACCGTTCATCTTTATGTGGGTACGGAGGGGACAGTGTCCCCGGGCCTCACCTATAGCCCATGGGGAAGATCGTTCGGCTGAAGCCCCATGGAGCCCCCCGCCGAGAGGCGACCGCCCTCCGAACCCACACCCTTTACCGCCCCGGCTGGCCTCCCCCGACCAGCCGGGGCTTTCACGTCCGGCACCCCGTCCCCGGGCCCCGCAACGCAGGCCGTGCCTGCCGCCGGTGCCGAGGAGTAGCCCGTAGGCGTAGGCCCACGGGCCGATAGCCCGCCGGGACGCCCGCAACTACGATCAGGCCATGCCCGTCATGCCACGCCCACCGCTGCCGAAGAGCGCACTGCGCGTCGCGGGAGTGGCCCTGACATGGGGTGGAGCCATTGCGTACCCCTGGATTCTGTACGTCACCATGCGTGACAGCCGCGAAGGGTTCTCCGCCTTCCTGCTCCTGTCGGCGGTCGCGCTCACGGCAGTGACCGCGAGTCGGCTGCGGCACAGTCCGCTGCCGGCCCTCGCTGTCCTGCTGATCGGTGGCCTCGCCGGGGCAGCGGCCAGGAGCATGACGGAACTCGGCCTCCTGTATGTGCTGATCTGTGACCTCGCCGTCGGCTACACCGCGGCCACCCGCCCGCGCAGAACCTCGCTCGCCGCCGCCGCCATGGCCCTTGGCGCCCAGACGCTGTTCGCACTCCACCACCGGTCGGGGACAGGGCCGCACATGGAGAGTCTCGCGTTCGTCGTCGTGGCACTCGCTGCCGCGTGGACGGCAGGCGACTCGGCCCGGGAGCGCCGCGAACACACGGAGGCGCTGCACTCCCGGGCCACCGCCCAGGCCGTCACCGCCGAGCGGCTCCGGATCGCACGCGAGCTGCACGACATGATCGCGCACAGCGTCGGCGTCATCGCCATCCAGGCGGGAGTGGGCAGGCGCGTCATCGACACGCAGCCGGACGAGGCGCGCAACGCACTCGCTGCCATCGAGGCCACCAGCAAGGAGACGCTTGCCGGCCTGGGGCGGACGCTGGGCGCGCTCCGTCACGCGGACTCCGACTCGGCGCCGGGCTGCGCGCCACGTGACCCGACGCCCGGTCTGGACGGTCTGGAGCATCTGGTCGCATCGGCGCGTGGCACCGGCATCCGTGTGGAGCTGCGATGGCGCGGGGAACGACACACGCTGCCGGCCGACATCGAACTCGCCGCCTACCGCATCATCCAGGAGTCGCTCACCAACGTGGTACGGCACGCGGGCGCCTCCGACTGTCACGTCACCGTCGACTACCGGCGCGGCGAACTGTCCGTCGAGGTCGAGGACGGGGGGTGCGGCAGCCTCGGCACGGGCACGCGCGGCGACACCGGCTACGGCATCGTCGGCATGCGCGAGCGGGTCGCCCTGCTGCGCGGCCGGTTCACCGCCGGGCCGCTCCCCGAAGGCGGCTTCCGTGTGGCAGCGCGGCTCCCCCTGCCCGACGTGCTTCCCCTGCCCGAAGGAGCCCACCTGTCATGACGATCCGCGTCGTCCTCGCAGACGATCAGCCGCTGGTGCGTTCCGGACTGCGTGTACTCATGGCCGACACCGACGACATCCAGGTCGTGGGAGAGGCCGCGACAGGAGCCGAGGCACTCCAAGCGGTACGGGACGTCGCGCCCGATGTGGTCCTGATGGATATCCGTATGCCGGGCATGGACGGCATCGAGGCCACCCGCATGATCACGTCCGACGGGGCGACCACCCGGGTCCTGATCCTCACCACGTTCGACGACGACGACTACGTGTACGCGGCTCTGCGCTCCGGCGCGAGCGGATTCCTCGTCAAGAACATGGACCTCGACGACATCCTCGCAGCGGTACGCGTGGTCGCCGGGGGAGACGCCCTGATCGCGCCGAGCGTCACCCGCCGCCTGATCGGGGAGTTCGCCGCACGTCCCGAGCCCGCTCCCCGGCCCCGGGCGGTCCAGGGCATCACGGAGCGAGAGCGCGAAGTCCTGACGCTCATCGGCCGCGGCATGTCCAACAGCGAGATCGCCGCCCAACTCTGCATCAGCGTCTCCACTGCCAAGGCGCACGTGGCCCGGCTGCTGTCCAAACTCGACGCCCGCGACCGGGTCCATCTCGTCATCCTCGCCTACGAGTCGGGGATGGTGGCACCGTCACGGTGAACGCAGACGGGAGCGGTCGTGACATCCTGCCGTTGTGCTTTTGAGTGATCGGACGAACAGCGTCGAACTCCGTCCGCTGCGCTATCAGTTTCCCGCCGCCAGGGGCGACTCTTACGACGACAACTGGCTGGTCGTCGGTGGCGCGGTCACGACCACCGCGGGCAGCTGGACGTTCACCGACCCCTGTCTGCTCACCGATGAAGCGCGCCAGGTGGCCGCCTGGCTTCGCGCGGTGGCGGCGGGCACGGTGGCCGCGACCGTGCCCGATGACGCCGACGGGTTGTCCCCGGACACCTGGTTCGTCGAGCCGGTCCTGGCCTTCAGCGTCGCCGCCCCGACCGAGGACGGGGCGGTGCTGCGCGTTCATCTGTCCATGGAAGCGGCACCTCCGTGGCAGCAGGCCGATGGCGGCCCCGACATCTACCAGTACGCCGTGGAGGTGCGGCTGGACACGGCTGCGCTCCTTGCCGCAGCCGACCAGTGGGAGCTTGCCCTCTCGCACTTCCCGCCCCGCTGATCAACCGGGAAGCGAGGAACACCATTCGGTCCACCTCCACGGAGTCCGCTCGTCGCTGCTCGGCGCGATCGTCACGACTCCAACTGGGACGTGGTGGAGGCCGCTGCCGCCAACCCCTCGCTGCCGCGTGCGGTGACAGGGGGCTCTGCTGGCTCAGCACCGGTCCCGGCCGCGGGCGGGCGCGTGGCTACGGACACCAGTGCCGTTTGCCGAACCGGCAACGGGACTCGCCTCACCCGAGCCGTCCCGTTCATGATCAAGACATCAGCCTCGGGCGCACAGCTCACGGCACGTCGAGAGCAGGGGAGACCCATGTCGCAGCACGCCCCAGACGTCACTCATCGGTTGATCGCGGGCCCCGCAGGCCGTATCCACGTGGCGGAGCAGGGCAACGGGCCGCTGGTGCTGCTCGTGCACGGCTTCCCTGAATCCTGGTACTCCTGGCGCCGTCAGTTGCCGGTCCTGGCCGAAGCCGGGTATCGCGCGGTGGCCATCGACGTCCGCGGCTACGGCCGTTCGTCCAAGCCCGCAGGCATCGACGGCTACCGCATGCTGGAGCTGGTCGAGGACAACGCCGCGGTCGTGCGGGCACTGGGCCAACAGTCCGCGGTGATCGTCGGCCACGACTGGGGGGCGACCATCGCCGCCAACTCCGCCCTGGTCAGGCCGGACGTCTTTCGTGCGGTGGGACTGCTCAGCGTTCCTTATGCCCCACGCGGCGGGCCGAGGCCCAGCGAGATCTTCGCGCAGATGGGTGGCGACGAGGAGTTCTACGTCTCCTACTTCCAGGAGCCGGGCCGTGCCGAGGCCGAGATCGAGCCGGACGTACGCGGCTGGCTGGCAGGCTTCTACGCAGCCCTGGACGGAGAAACCATGCCCGGTGCCGATGCTCCCGACCCCCACTTCATCGCCCGCGGCGGAACCCTGCGCGACCGCTTTCCGTCCGGTCCCCGTCCTGCCTGGCTCAGCGAGGGCGACCTCGATCTCTACGCCGGTGAGTTCGAACGGACGGGCATGAGCGGGGCGTTGGGCCGGTACCGGAACATGGACCGTGACTGGGAGGATCTCGCGGGCTTCGACGGTGCGCCCATCACCCAGCCGTCCCTGTTCGTCGGGGGTGGCCGGGATGCCTCCACCATGTGGATGGCTGAGGCAATCAACGCGTACCCCGCCACGCTGCCCGGCCTGATGTCCTCTCAGATCCTGGACGGCTGCGGCCACTGGATCCAGCAGGAGCGGCCCAGCGAGGTCAACCGGCTCCTGACCGACTGGCTCGCCTCCCTGCCCGCCTGACGAGACGGCCTGCCCGCTGACGAGACGGCCTGTTGAGCCGAGCCGGCCGGAGATCTGGCCCCGCCTGCGGGGCTGGCGCGCACGCTGTCCGGTACGCGGCACTTCTCGTACACGCACTTCGAGTCGTTCATGCCGCAGGTCGCCGCGCGGCTCGGAGCGACCGACGAACAACTGGCCGAGTTCATAGGGCCGCTCGGCGGGGCACGCTCCATCGAGGTCCAACGGAGCTGTTTCGTCGGAGGTGCGGAATGATTGCGCGGAACCCGGCGTCGAATCGTTCATCCGTCCGTACCCTGGGACCATGACCGCTGAACTGCCGGGCTCCGCCCACCGGAATGATGTGCGCGTGTCCGATGAGGAGCGCGAAGCGGTGGTGGAGCAGTTGAAGGCGGCTGTGGCCGACGGCCGCATCGACTTCGCCGAACTGGACGCGAAGCTGGGGCATGCGCTGGGGGCCAGGACCCGGGCGGATCTGGATCACGCCACTGCCGACCTGCCGTCCGCGGCCCCGGTGGACCCCGGGAAACCGCTGATCCTCAAGGGCGGATATCACGGTGTGAAGCGCGTCGGGCCGTGGCAGGTACCGGCACAGGTGACGGTGTACGGCGGTATGGCCGGCGTCACGCTCGATTTCACACAGGCCGTGTGCCGCCGGCCGGTGGTCGATGTCGACGTGCATGGCGACGCCGCCGGGGTCACGATCGTCATCCCCGAGGGCTGGGCCGCCGACACGGACGCGGTGGACCCCTCCTACGGCGGTCTGAAGGACAAGACGTCCCCCTACAGGCTCCCTGGGACACCCTTGATCCGCCTCACGGGCACCGGCGGCCTGGCAGGCGTGGTCATTCGTCATCCCAACGGCAGGGAACGGCGGAGGCTGAAGCGTCAAAGGCCCCAGAGCTGAGCGGTGGCCCGGACTCGGTGCAGGGGAGCGGGCCCGCCAAGGCGGCGTCGAGACGATTCAGCGCCGATTCCGAAGGATTCCGGTTCGGCCTTCGCAGGTGAAGGGACGCCCGTGGCTGCCGAGCGATAGCGTGTGCCCGTTCGGGGAGGAAACAGTCCCACCAATTCGGGGGAATGGGGCGGGATTGCCAGGGCACACGCTGCTCTGGAGGTTGATAACTATGGTTCCCCTGCTTCTCGTTCTTCTGCTCGCTGTGGTTCTCTTCGGCGCCGGTTTCGCGCTGAAGGCTCTATGGATCGTGGCCGTGATCGTGCTGGCCCTGTGGCTGCTCGGCTTCGTCATGCGCTCCGCCGGGGCCGGTGGCCGTCGCGGCCGCTGGTACCGCTGGTAGGCAGCGACAGCTCCATTCGTACATCCGGGGTGGGGGGGCCCCCGGGGGGGGGGGGGGCCCCCCCCGGGTGAAGGGATAGGGGGCGTAAA
>NZ_JBHXQO010000020.1:0-75112 GCF_042717135.1 Streptomyces sp. NPDC058620 | reverse complement strand
CTTCTGGCTGGGGCCCACCCCGGATTCATGCCTTCTTCGCGGAAATTCACGGCGCTGCCGTGATCTCGAAAACCCGCTCCCGTGGGCAGTGGTCGCGGATAATGACCATGAGCCGTGGAGCGGGTCCGAAGAGTTGGTCCGCGCGTATCGGTTACAGATGACCGTGATTCGAGTGGGGGGACGAACAATGCGTATAGGGGTGTACCTCGCGCATCCGAGGCCGGGAAGCTTCAACCACGCCGTATTCGAAGCCGTGGTGGAGGAGTTGCGCGGGCGAGGGTGTCACGTGCTGGCGCATGATCTCTGCGCCGAGGGATTCGACCCGGTGCTGTCCGCCGATGAGACGGGGACGGTTCGGACGGCGCCGCTCGCCCAGGACACGCAGGTGGCGCTGCACCGCACCGAGGTGGCCACGCTCGATGCCATGGTGTTCGTCCACCCGAACTGGTGGGGCATGCCGCCCGCTGTCCTGACGGGCTGGGTCCAGCGTGTACTCGCGCCCGGTGTCGCGTACAAGCTCGGGACCGCGGAGGGTGAGCCCGCAGGGCTTCTGAAGGCCGGCAGGGCTCTGATCCTGAACACCTCGGACACTCCTGCCGACCGGGAGCAGGGCGAGTTCGGTGATCCGCTGGAGAGAATCTGGTCGGCATGCGTCCTGCCGTACGTGGGAGTCGGCGATGTACGCCGGACTGTCTTGCGTACGGTCACGGGCTCAAGCGACGAGGCGCGTGCGGCGTGGCTGGACCAGGCACGCCGACAGGCAGCCGCGCTGGTGGACTGAGCGCGCCCCCGAGGAGGTTCAGCTGTGGTGCGGGCGTGCGGACCTCCGGCGGCGGCTGGTGCGCAGAGCCTCCAGGAGGGCACCGAGGACAAATGACTGGATCAGCGCGCAGCCGATGAGTGCGCCGACGAGGGTCCAGGCGGGGACTTCCTCCGCACCCCGGACCGAACCGCCGACCGCCACTGCGAGAAGCGAGGCGGGAGCGGTGAAGAAGGCGGGCCACACCCAGATGAATCCGGGGTCGGAACTGAACAGCGTGACCGTCCCAGAGACGGCCGGCGAGGAAGGCGCCCTGGTGAGCGAGGTGGCCACCACGCCGACGCGCTCGCCAGGACCGAACGGAATCCGGGGTGCGAAGGGACGGCCGATGGCCGTGCTGCACGTCCGCCGGGCGCTGGCGGCGGGAGACGGCCACAGGGCGGGGAACCGAATAAATAATGTTACCGAGTAACAAACGCGATCAGGTTGCATTATTGTGGGGGCATGCCTCGCTTCGACTCCGTATTCACCGACGCCCTCGACCAGGAACGGTCCTTCCACGACGCCTGCCGCACCGCGCTCGACGCGATGATCGACGGTGCAAAAGAGCAGGTGGTCGTCGGCGAGGACGTCTCCGCATCCGGTGCCGACGCCGAAGTGCTCGGCTACCGGCTGCGGACTCAGGCCAAGGAGTACCAGGAACTGCCCGAGGGGCCGCTGTTCTTCGGGCGCCTCGACTTCGGCCCGGACTCCGAGGCGGCGGGCGACCACGCCGGTCAGAAGTACCACATCGGGCGCCTGCGCATCACGGCCCATCCGTCCTCACCGCCCCTCGTCGTCGACTGGCGTGCCCCCGTGGCCCGGGCCTTCTACCAGGCCGGTCCGCATGATCCGCACGGTGTCGCGATCCGGCGCCGCTTCGGATGGTCGTACGCGAGCCGCGGCGACTCCGCCGACCTCACCAGCATCGAGGACGAACACCTCGGAGCGGGGGAGACGCGGGAGAGCGGCATCGTCGCCGGCGAGATCGAGCGTCCTCGCATCGGTCCCATGCGTGACATCGCCGCCACTATTCAGCCCGAGCAGGACCACCTCGTACGGGAGGACCTCGCCACCACCTTCTGCGTCCAGGGCGCCCCCGGCACAGGCAAGACCGCGGTCGGGCTGCACCGGGCCGCGTATCTCCTCTACACATACCCGCAACGCATTCAGCGCGGCGGAATGCTCATCCTCGGCCCCAACCGCACCTTCCTCTCGTACATCTCCGAAGTGCTGCCCGCCCTCGGTGAGACGAGCGTGCGGCAGTCCACGCTCGACGACGAGATCGCCCGGCACCCGGTCACGGCGCACGACAGTGAGCACGCGGCCGTCACCAAGCACGACCTCCGCCTGTCCGAAGTCCTGCGCCGCGCGCTGTACGCGCGAGTGAGTCCGGAGCCGGCGCGGTCCATCGCGGTGGCGGACGGTTCCTACCGCTGGCGCGTCTCGGCCGACGAACTGGCGCAGATCGTCCGGGACGTACGCGCGGAGGAGCCTCCGTACGCCGTCGGACGGGACAGGGTTCGCACCCGCATCGTTCGTCGCATGCAGCAACAGGCGGAGCGCCGTGCCGGTCCGTGCACCAATCTCTGGGTCCAGAAGGTGTCCCGGGCCCGCCCGGTCACCACGGTGCTCGACGCCGTCTGGCCCGCTGTGCGACCCGAGGAGATCCTCGCGGACCTGCTCACCCGCCCGGACCTCCTCGCCGTCGCGGCCGAAGGCGTTCTCGACGCGGGCGAACAGCGTGCCATCCTGTGGGCCAAGCCGCCGCGTTCCCACACATCGGCCCGCTGGTCAGCGGCCGATCTCGTACTCCTCGACGAACTGGCCGGCTTGATCGAGCGCCCGGCCGGCTACGGGCACATCGTGATCGACGAAGCGCAGGATCTTTCCCCCATGCAGTGCCGCGTCATCGCACGGCGTTCACCCTTCGGCTCGCTCACCGTCCTCGGCGACCTTGCCCAGGGCACCACCCCCTGGGCCGCGCGCGAATGGCCGCTGCTCCTTGCCCACTTGGGTAAACCCGAAGCCGTCATCACTCCTCTGACCACCGGCTTCCGCGTACCCGCCGCCGTCGCCGAACTCGCCAACCGTCTGCTGGGGCATCTCGACGTGGACGTACCTCCGTCCCGCTCCCTGCGCCGCGACGGCGAGGCGAGTGTCGCACCGGCCGACGACACGGCCGCTGCTGCCGTCGCAGCCGTGAACGCGGCGCTGGAGCACGCCGGTTCCATCGGTGTCATCGCGGCCGACGCCGATGCGCAGGGGCTGCACGACGCTTTGACCGCAGCCGGGATCACCGCTTCCGGGCCGGACACCCTGGGCGCGCGCGTCACCGTGGTGCCGGCCTCCGTGGCCAAGGGTCTGGAGTACGACCACGTCGTGGTGGTCGAGCCCGCCGCCATCGTCGAGGCCGAGCCCCGCGGTCTGAACCGCTTGTACGTGGCTCTCACCCGGGCCGTCTCCCGCCTGCACATCGTGCACGCCAGGCCCCTGCCGCTCGCACTCGGACCCGAGGAGGCACAGCACGCGCAGTCCCGGTCGGCCTGACGAGGCCGACTGCGGCCCGTCAGAGGGGTCCGCTCACCGCCTCGCAGCACGCGTCACGGCATCTGCGGAAAGGGAGCCCCTCCGCGGGAACGTCAGCCGCTACTAGAGCTGATCGAATTCCTTGGCGTGGTGCACCCGCCGAGGTCCCGGGAGATTCTGGCCAGTGCCTGTTAGAGTCCCGGTCCGACGAAGGGGGCGCCACTCATGGCCAAGGTCAACATCAGTCTCGATGCCGAACTGGTGGTAGAGGTGATGGTCCTGGCCGGAGTCGGCTCGCCCCAGGACGCCGTCGAAGCGGTCGTGCGCGACTACATCGCCCGGGGGCACCGCACCGAGGCACGCACCGAGCTCAAGGACCAGAGCCTGCGCGAGGCCGACGCCCGTCCGCAGGAACCACAGGGCTGACCACTGACAGGATGGGCGTGTGGTCAACGACCAGCACGCGCGCTTCACGCTGCCACGGGGAGCGACAGGCTTCTTTCGTCCGAAGGAGGGCCGGCTCCCCGAGACCGGACTCCGAGCCTTCCGCGCCGCGCTGTACGCGGCTGCCCGCGCCGTCGGAGGCAGGGTGAGCGACCTGGAGGAACGGGCCTATCCGCGTACCTTCCACAGCGCGGAGGTCACCGACGGCACGGGCGGGCGCGTCATTCTGTGTCACGCCCACCACCCGTGGATCGCCTTCGCCGAGGAACGCCGGGACTGGTACACCGAGGAGTTCCAGGCGCCGCCCCCGTGGGCTCTCGGCTTCGCCCACGGGGGCTTCCAGGTGCTCGATCACGAGCAGCTCACCATGCCTCTGTCCGACGTCGACACCTCGGTCATGACGCAGGGCGAGTGGCGCTACGTCCGTCTCTACGGCATCACCACACTGGGCGGAGTGCTCTTCAACGCCTGGGACTGACGAACGATGACCCCCGGCGCCATGTGTTCGACGGCCGAGATCCCCGGGCGTCAGCGGGACGTTAGCGGTACGTCAGCAGGACGGCAGAGCGGAGCCGCAAGCTGAGGGCAGACCAGATGTTCGCACCGGACATCGACCACGTACTGACCGCATCAAACGGGGAGCCCCACATGCGTAACTCCATTCGCCGTCCTGCCGTTCTCGCCGCGACCGCCGTAGCCGCCCTCAGCATGGCGCTCACCGCCTGCGGCGGGGACGACAAGGCGAAGGGCGACGCCACCGCGCCCGTCGCGGCCTCGAAGGCCGCCAAGAGCGAGGCGGGTACCGGCACGACTGGTTCGACCACCGACGGTTCGGGCACGAGCGGCTCGACCACTGGCGGTTCCGGCACATCCGGTTCGGGGACGACCGGTTCCACCACCGCAGGCTCGGGCACCGCAGGTTCGGACACGGGAGGCTCCACCGGCGGCACCGCCGCCCAGGCAGGCGCCAAGAAGAGCGCCGCCAAGACCCCGGCCTGCACCGTCAACGATGTGAAGGTCACCGCGGCCAAGCAGGGGGGCGGCGTGCCCACCACCCACATCACGCTAACGGCGAAGAACACCTCGGGTCGCACCTGCACCCTGCTGCAGTACCCCCTGATCGGGTTCGGTGACCTTCCCCAGACCTCCAAGGACGTTCCGCCGGTCGCCAAGAGCAAGCCGGGGACACCCATCGTGCTCGAGGCCGGCGCCCCGGCGTACGCGGCCGTGCGGATCAACAACGGTGGCGTCGACGAGAAGAACCATGCCGTCACCTCCTTCTACGTGAACCTCTTCGCCTCCGACGGCCCCGCCGAGGGCAGCAAGAGCGTCACCGCTCCCCAGGGCGGCATCGCGGTCGACGACGCGGTTGCCAAGACCGGCTACTGGACGTACGAGCTCCGCAACGGCGCCGACGACTTCTAGAGTTCCCGAGCAGTCCGGAGCCCTGCAGTCCGCAGACGAACATCCGCATTCCCCATTCGCAGGCCGCTGTTCGCAGTCCGCAGTCCGCAATCCGCAGTATCGCGTCCATCCGCTCACCGAGCGGGTGGACGCGTTCCGCTGCCGTAACGCCCCGGCCCCTTCCCCCTGTCGCTCAGGAGGCAACATCGCGCCGCGCAGTTCACCGGCACAAATCGGATGTCAGACGCGTTCTGTGAGCAGTGCGGCCAGGTGGTCTGCGAAATCGGTGAGCCAGTCCAGCTCCGGCCCACTGCGCGCTCTGCGGAATCCGTGACGACGGCCCCAGAACGCTGCCTGCACTGCGTGAAGTTGGGACCAACGCTGGACGCGTTCGCGATCGAGCTCCGCAGCGTCGGCGAAGATGTCCAGGAAGCGGTGGGCCGTCGCTCGGAGGTCGTCCGCTTCGAGGAGCGTCAGCGCGCGGGACTTCAACAAGGTGCCGCCGTCGTAGGCGGGGTCTCCCACGTACCCCTTGGGATCGACGGCCAGCCAGGGTTCGCGTTCGGCGCGCAGGATGTTCCCGGCGTGGAGGTCGCCGTGGACGACGATGTCCGGCTGAACGCGCGCGAGCTCGTGGACGGTCGCCACCGCCGCGTCCACGACGTAAGGCGACAGTGTGTGCGTCAGCTCACTGGCATCCTGGCGCAGCTGCGCCTCCCAGGCGTCGGCCTGGTCCCGCAGCCGGGGGAGGCCGGGGGGAGCGGGGATGGCCAGCCGACGGCTGATCCGCCCTGCGACTTCCACCACCGTGTCGCCGTCTTCGATTTCCGCCAGGGTCGAGGTCTCCGCACGCTCCAGCAGCATCGCGAAGCGCGCGTCATCGCGCGCATGCAGCAGGACGGCTCCACGCCCACGCCAGGCCGCGAAGGCATCCGGCTCATGGACGTTGCCGGGGTGCGGGAACGACACCTTCAGGACAGCGGCGCCCGTGGCGGGGCGGAGTACGGGGACGACGACCCCGACGCCCCCATGCGTGACCGTGCCGTCCGGTACGCAATTCCAGCGCTCCAGCAACTCGTCAACAATCCTGGGCAGTTCGGCGATCCAGTCCGTTCCGGCCGCGCCCTCGCGCTCGATGGTGCTCCGCGAGAATGCCTCTGGTGTCCCCATCATCCGGGGCACCCTACGCGTCCTGCAGGTGTCCGGCGATTCGGAGCGCGTCAGGTTGCCGCCCCCCGCCCCCCCCGGATCAGTGAGCCGTTTCTGCTGAGCTGACGGGAACGGCAACTGATTCACCTGGTGATTCGTCTTGGGGAACGAGGTCGAGCGGATGGGAATCCAGGTGGAACGGTCGGACAGTGGTGTGACGTCGACGGTGAAGGCAGCGGCGTCCTGGGGTGCGCGGCGCCGGGCCGGGCAGCGGGTTACGGGCGAGGGTGCGGAGGGAGATGAGAGGGGCCGGTCCGCGTGGACACGGGGGCGGGCGCCCGCCGCATGCGCGGTGCTGACGGCCGGGCTCCTGGCCTTCCACCGGGCGGTGCCCAACACCGTGGGCCGACTGGGGAGTTTGCTGGAAACGTTCCTGCCTTGGCTCGGCCTGGCGGTCGTACCCCTGTTCTGCCTGGCGCTGCTGCGCCGTTCAGCCACCGCGCTGGTGGCCCTGTTGCTGCCGGCGGCGACCTGGACGTACCTCTTCGGCGGGCTGCTCCTGCCCGGGGGCGAGCCCGGCGCCCACGACCTGGTCGTGGTGCAGCACAACGTCAGCGACGAGAACGCAGACCCGGCGGGCACGGCCCGCGCCCTGGCTGAGGCCGAACCCCATCTCATTGCGCTTCAGGAGCTGGTGCCCCCGGCGCTGCCGGTCTACGAGAAGAGTCTCGCCCCGGCCTACCCGTACCACGCGGTTCGAGGCACCGTCGGGCTCTGGTCGAAGTATCCGCTGACCGATGCCCGGCCACTGGACATCAAACCGCAGGGGATCGCGGGGTCCTGGAACCGCGGGCTGCGGGCTGTGGTCCACACGCCGCGCGGCGAGATCGCGGCGTACGTCGCGCACCTACCCTCGGTCCGCGTCCGGGCGAGCGGCCTCGCATCCTCCTGGCGCGACGAGAGCGTCGGCCTGCTCGGCAGGGCCGTCGCGGTCGAGCAGCTGAAAACGGTGATCCTGCTGGGCGACCTCAACGGCACGGTCGACGACCGCGGGCTGGCCCCGCTGACCTCACGGATGAACGTGGCGGAGCGGGGCTTCGCCTTCAGCTTCCCCGCAACTTTCCCTCTGGCCCGGATCGACCAGGTCATGGCCCGCTCAGCGACCGTCACCCACATCCGCACCCTGCCGGCCACCAGCAGCGACCATCTGCCGGTCGCCGCAAGGATCACACCGGGATGAGCAGGCCGGTGCCGTCCGCCTGAGGGCAGGGTGTTGTTACCGGCGGTACGGACTCGCTCGACGTCCGACGCACCGCGAGGCGCTTCTTCTCAGTGCCGTCTCCTCCGCAGCGGTGAGCCGGCCGGAGTGGCCGTGGCCAGGACGAGAGACAAGCGGTTCAGCCCAGAGGATACGGGCGGCGCTGGCGGAAGCAGACGTGGACGCGGCGTGCGCGGGGAGGGCCGTGGAAGCTCCCACCTACCCCGGCCTGGGTGGCGAAGGTGTCGGCTGGGGCTGGTGGGGCCGCCCTCCTTCGCTCACCAGTTCCGGGTACCGATCAGCTCCTCCGTGTCCGCGTCAGAGAACCCGTAGGCCGACGCGACGAACCAGAAGTCCTCGCCGATCTCCTCCCGGGCAACGGTCTCGATCTCACTCCCGGCAGCGTCGAACTCCGCCTCCAACAGGTTGAACTCCTCGGTCGCCGCGTGGGTGAGTACGTACAGGGCCGCAAGATCCGAGGGGCGTTCCGCCTCGATGCGCTCACACAACCGCAACAGGATCGCCCGACCCTTGTCAACAACGTGATCCGGGTAGTACGCGTCCGCGTACAGCTGCCGCAGAAACGCCCGTCCCGCTACCTGCTCGTACGTGATCGGCATGCTGCCGCCTCGCTTGTCCGCTCGAAGAATCGATGCGCTGATCATGCCCGGCCCCACTGACACTCGGCCGGCTTCCCGCGCCTGCGGGCCCCGCATCACGGTCGTCCAGGACCCAGGACCCAGGACCCAGGACCCAGGACCCAGGACCAAGGACCCAGGACCAAGGACCCAGGACCCAGGACCCAGGACATGGTGATGCTTCGCGCGAGCCGGATCGATGGTTGCGGGTTCTGCACCGACATCCACTCCAACAAGCGCCGCGCACGCCGGGAGCCCCGGTGCGCGTCCGGAGCCCCTTACACGGTTGATTCGCAGCTGGGAGGGCACCCCGACTCCGAGATCCGGTTGGCGCGCGGCTCCTGGTGGCGGAATGCTGCGGAGCTCGCTCAGGCAGGGGACCATGGGAGAGGCCGCGGCGCCTGCAGAGGGAGGCGTTCCACCGGCCTGCCTGGGGCGGAAGGAGCGGCAGAGGATGGCTACAGACGGGTCTCGTTCCGATCCGGGCCGTGCCGGACGGGCCGAACTGGCCGGCTCGCCTCCGGGCGGGCTGCTGGACGTGCTCGGGGTGGCGGCGATAGTCCTGGACTCGGACGGCCGGATCGTGTTCTGGAGTCCGCAGGCGCAGACATTGATCGGGTACACCGCCGAGGAGGCGCTCGGACGGCTTGCCATCCAGCTGCTGGTGGCGGAGGAGCACGTCGATCTTGTGCTCCGGCTGTTCGGCGAGGTCATGGCCGGCGAAGGAAGCTGGGCGGGTACCTTCCCCGTACGGCACAAGGATGGCGGTACGCGGCTGCTGGAGTTCCGCAACATGCGGCTGCTGGATGACCGAGGGGATCTGTACGCCCTCGGGCTGGCCACCGACCAGGCAACCCTGCGCCGGGTGGAACGCGACTTGGCTCTGTCCGTGCGATTGGTTGACCAGTCACCGATCGGGCTGGCGGTCGTGGATACGGACCTGCGGTACGTGATGGTGAACCCCGCCCTGGAGCGGATCAACGGTTTTCCGGCCAAGGACCACCTCGGCCGGAACGTGCGAGAAGCGTTGCCGTTCATGGACGCCGGGACCGTCGAATCCGCGATGCGGCAGGTCCTGGCCACCGGCACTCCGCTGGTGGATCGGTACACCGTGGGCCGTACACACGACGACCCCGACATCGAGCACGCCTGGTCGGTCTCCTTCTACCGGCTGGAGGACTCCAGTGGGAAGGTACTCGGTGTCGGCATATCGGCCGTGGACGTGACCGACCGGCACCGCGCGGCCCTGGACGCCGAACGTGCCCGGCACCGTCTGGCCGTGGTCGCCGACGCATCCGTACGCATCGGCACCACTCTGGACCTGGATCAGACCGCCCGGGAACTCGCCGATGTGGCCGTACCCGAACTCGCCGACATGGGCGCGGTGGACGTTCTCGAGGCCGTCCTCAACGGACACCGCAGTCCCGATCCCTCGCACGGGCCCGCAGTGTTCCGCGCCCTGGCCGTCGCCACCGCCTATCCCACCGATGCCGTCACGGCAGCCGACCCTCCGGGCGAAGTGGCCCGCTACGACGCCGAACGGCTGATCGCCCGCTGCGTCAACACCCGTCGGCCCGTCATGGTCCCGCACGTCGGCGAGGCCGATCTGGATCTCATCGCCCGCGACGCCCGGTCCGCCGCGCTCCTCGCCGAGGCGGGTGTCCACTCCTACCTGGCGGTCCCGTTGATCGCCCGGGGGGAAGTCCTCGGCGCCCTCGACCTCGTACGCGCCCGGAACCCGCTGCCCTTCACCGACGACGACGCCACTCTGGCCGGCGAGCTGGCCGCCCGAGCGGCCGTCTGCATCGACAACGCCCGCTGGTACCAGGCGCAGCGGGACACGGCACTCACCCTGCAGCGCAGCCTTCTGCCCGACCCGCCCCCGTGCCTGTTCGGACTGGAGGTCGCCTCCCGCTACCAGCCCGCGGGCGCCTCGATCGAGGTGGGCGGCGACTGGTACGACATCCTGTCCCTGACCGGTGACAGGACCGCTCTCGTCGTGGGGGACGTCATGGGCAGCGGTATCAATGCCGCCACCACCATGGGGCGCCTGCGCACCGCCACCCAGACACTCGCCGGACTGGACATGCCCCCAGCGGATGTCCTGCGCAACCTGGACCGGATCACCGCCGGGCTCGACCCGTACATCGCCACCTGCATCTACGCGCTCTACGACCCCCACACCGCGCAGTGCCACATCTCCACCGCGGGACACCTGCCTCCCGTCCGCATGCGGCCCGGACACACACCCGAGCTTCTCGACCTGCCCACCGGCGCCCCACTGGGCGTGGGCGGCGTCCCCTTCCGCACCACCTCCGTCGACCTGGACCCCGGCGACCAACTACTCCTGTACACCGATGGTCTGGTCGAGACCCGCGATCAGGACATCGACACCCGTCTGGACTTGCTCCTCACCGTCCTCGACGGCCCGCACCGCAACCTCGAAGCCACCTGTGATCACCTCCTGGCCGCGCTGCGCCACCCCGGTGACCACGACGACGTGGCCCTGCTCATCGCCCGCATCCGCCGGTGAGCCTGCTGACGGGCGAGTCGCAGCAGTCACCAGGTGCGTCCCGCCCGGAGCAGTAGGTCCCGCACCCGTAGGACGTCGGGGTTGTCCGGGGTGCCGGGCCGCTGGACGAGGTATCCGGTGTTGATGGGCGGGTCTTCGGGTTCGTACAGGAGGACGAGCGTGCCGGAGGCGAGTTCGTCGGCGCAGAGGTAGCGCGGCAGGACGGTGTAGCCCGCCCCCGCGACGACCGCCGCGCGCACACCGCGCAGGTCGGGCACGGTGACGGCCGCCGGGCAGGAAAGGCGCGTACCGAAGACATGGCGCCAGTAGCGGCGGGCGATGGGCAGGTCCTCCGCGTACGTGACGAGGGGGACGGTGTGCAGTGCGGCCGGCCCTATGTCGGCGAGGCGCGGCTTGAGGTGGTCGGCCCAGGTGGGCGCGGCGACCAGCACGAACTCCTCGTCCATGAGCGGAACGGCGGTCAGTGTCCTGCCGCGCGGGCGGCCTGTCGCGATGACGAGATCGTGGCGTCCGGCGCGAAGCTCCTCAAGAAGCGGATCAGTGAGGTCCATGCTCACGCGGAGGCGTACGCCCTCCGCGGTCAAGGGCGCGAGCGCGGGCAGGGCGAGGGTGCACAGCAGCTCGGCCGGCCCCGCGAGGTGTACGGGTGCGGCCTGGTCGTTCGTTGCGGCGTCCTGCCCGGTGGCGGCGGCGAGTGCGTCGAGGGGTGCGGCGATGCGCGCCGCGAGGTCGTGGGCGACGGCGGTCGGCGCGACTCCGCGCGGCAGTCGCTCGAACATCTCCCGGCCGGTCTGGCGCTCCAGTACGCGGATCTGGGTGGTCACCGTCGGCTGCGAGATTCCCAGGAGCTTGGCGGCCGCCGTGAACGAACCGGAGCGGTACACGGCCAGGAACGTACGCAGCAGGTTCAGGTCCGGGGAGAGGGGCGCGGAGGATGGCGACGGTGGTGGGCCGTTGCCATTGGGATCTGTATGCCTCATGCGGTAAGCCTAGTAATGTCTATGACTCGCGGTGCGGGGGAGCGGCTGCGCGCATCGGCGTAGGTCCGGCAGAGCCCCCTCGCCCGCTCGCCCGGCGCGGGGGACGGGCGAGCGGGCGAGGTGTGGCCGCCAGTCAGCTCCGAGTCAGGCCAGCTTCTTCAGGACCTCGGCCGCGAGCGGAGCGGAGGAGGAGGGGTTCTGGCCCGTGACGAGGTTGCGGTCGACGACGACGTGGGGCGCCCACGGCTCGCCGGTCCGGACGTCGAGGCCGGCTTCGAGGAGTCGGGTCTCCAGCAGCCACTTCGCCTTGTCGGCGAGGCCGGCCTGGGTTTCCTCGACGTTCGTGAACGCGGCCACGCGATAGCCGGCGAAAGCGTTCGTGCCGTCCGTGCGGGTCGCGGCGAGTATCGCGGCGGGGGCGTGGCAGACGATGGCCAGCGGCTTGCCGGATTCGAGCGTGTCGATCAGCAGTTTGCCGGAGGTGGCGTCGACGGCGAGGTCCTCCATGGGACCGTGACCGCCGGGGTAGAAGACGGCGTCGTAGTCGTCCGGCTTCACGTCCTCCAGCCGGATCGGGTTCTTGATCTCGGCGAGGGAATCGAGGGCCGCGGCGACCTTGTCGGCGCCCTCCTGGCCGCCGTTCACCTCGGGTGCGAGGCTGCCCTTGTCCACGGTCGGGACGACGCCACCGGGTGTGGCGACGACGATCTCGTGGCCGGCGGCCGTGAACGCCTCGTAAGGGGCGACGGCTTCCTCGGCCCAGAATCCGGTGGGGTGCTGGGTGCCGTCGGCCAGCGTCCAGTAGTCGACGCCGGTCATCACGAAGAGAATCTTGGACATGGGGGTGCCTCCAGTGGTGCGGGGCCCGTCGGGGCCCGGGTGAGGGTGATCGTGCGCCTCGACACTCCGCGACTTCCGCGAGGGCTGTGCCTTCGGGTCCTTCGGGCGCGGATCGTCGGTGCGGCGATGTCCTTGAACATAGACCCGCTACCCAACGGTTTTCCAATGGAACATCGCATGTCTGGTATTGGGAGACGAATGACTCACCGGGAATATCCGACGGGCAGCTCCGGAGTGCGGGCAGAGTGCGGGCAACCGCGGTAGCAGGAGCCGCAAGCCCGGAGTCGCGGAGCTGACGGAGAAGCTCAGAGTGACGCTTTTTCTTGGGCCGCCGCGCCGGATCGTACGGCGGGATGACGACGGTCCCGGCGGTGCGCAGCGCCTCCGCGCCGTGCTCGACGGTGACCGAGAAGTCGGCGTTGGTGCGTACGGGGCGGCCGTCGACGGAGCAGGTCAGGACCTCGTACAGGCCCTCGGCCGAGCCGAGGACACGGCTCGGGATGCCCAGTTCGAAGGGGTACACCCCGTCCAGGGTGTCATGACCTGTTGGATCAGGTCGCACGTTCCCCGTCCGTGTCGCGTACGACCGGGATGTCGAGAAGAGCGAGGAAGGCCGTCGCGGCGGGCGTACGGCTGCCTCGGCTCCAGACGACGTACTCGACGCGGGCGGGGGCATCGGCGATGTCGATGGTGTTGACGCCGGTGAGTTGAGGCACGTAGGCGGAGGGGAGCATGGCAACGCCGATGCTCTGCCCGACGAGTCGCGCCATGAAGTCCGCGGTGGTCACCTCGAAGGTGACCTCGCGGACGAGACCAGCGGCCGCAAACGCCTGGTCGGATTGGATACGTCCCGCTGTCCCGGCCGGAAGGTCCACGAACGCCTCGGAGGAAAGCCTGCGAAGACTGACCGTCGAATCTCCGGCGAGCGGGTGGTCCGGTGCGACGACTGCGACGAGCCGGTCACGGGCGAGCTCATAAAAGGTGACGCCTTGGGGTTGCGCCGTTGTCGGTAACCCGAGGAAGGCGACTTCGATGGCGCCTTCCCTGACCTGCTCGACGAGTTCATCGCTCGCGCCCACGCGCAGGCTGATGTGCACGTGCGGGTACCGCCGGCGGAAGTCGCGCAGGGCACGTGGGATGTCGACTGCGGCGACCGTGGGGATAAGCCCCACGGCGAGTCGTCCGCGTACCTCACCGACAGCGGCGGCGACCTCGGCGGCGGCGCGTTCTGCGGCGTCCAGGCACTGACGGGCGGCGGGGAGGAATGCGGCACCGGCCGGTGTCAGTCGTACACGGCGACTGGTGCGATCGAAGAGTCTCGCGCCCAGTTCCTTTTCCAGGCGCGCGATTTGGTGACTGAGGGCGGACTGGACGACCAGACAGCGCTCCGCGGCACGGGTGAAGCTGTTCGTCTCGGCGACGGCGACGACGTAGCGCATCTGCTGGAGCTCCATTCATCCATCGTGATCCACGATGG
Source organism: Streptomyces sp. NPDC058620 (assembly GCF_042717135.1). Classification (NCBI taxonomy): domain Bacteria; kingdom Bacillati; phylum Actinomycetota; class Actinomycetes; order Kitasatosporales; family Streptomycetaceae; genus Streptomyces; species Streptomyces sp. NPDC058620. The sequence goes on along the minus strand of NZ_JBHXQO010000020.1, from coordinate 61,061 downwards.
ATGGGGTGACAAGCATGTGTTGGACTCATTGATCGCTTCCGGCTGAGACTCTGAGCGTGACAAGTCCAGCAGTACAGACGGCCCCTGATGGCACCAGCCCGTGCGGTGCCTCCGCCCCCGATGGTGAACTCATCGCATTCCCCGGCGCAGCTGCCGGCCGCATGGCCAAGGGCGGCGGCGGAATAAAGGGTGACACGGAATGACGAGTGCCCGGCAACTCCTGACCGCGGGTGTGACGGCGCTGGCTCCGGCGATCTGGGGGAGCGTCTATCTGGTGACGACGGAGTGGTTACCTCCGGACCGCCCCCTGTTGGCGGCCACTGTGCGGGCACTTCCCTCGGGACTGATTCTGCTGGTCTTCGCCCGTACGTTGCCGACCGGGATGTGGCTGTGGCGCGCCCTGGTGCTCGGAACGCTCAACATCGGCGCGTTCCTCTTCCTGCTGTTCGTCGCGGCCTATCGGCTGCCGGGCGGGATCGCAGCGGTGATCATGACGGCGCAGCCGATGTTCGTACTGATTCTGGCGGCGCTGTTCGTGGGGGAGAAAATCCGGCTCATGCACGTGGTGGCGTGCGCGCTCGGTGCGACCGGTGTCGTGCTGCTGGTGTTCAAGGGGACAGTAGCCCTCGATTACGTCGGTGTGGCAGCAGCGCTGGGTGGAGCTGCCTGCATGGCCACCGGCCTCACCATGACCAAACGATGGGGGCGCCCCGATGGTGTGGGGCTCCTTCCTTTCACCGGCTGGCAGCTCGTCGCAGGCGGACTCGTGTTGTTGCCCTTCACTCTGGCTGTTGAAGGACTGCCGGCCACGATCACTGGGCCCAACCTGCTCGGTTTCGCCTATCTCATCTCACTGGGCGCAGTCATCAGTTATGCGATCTGGTTCCGCGGGATAGAGAGGTTGCCGGTGGTGGCGGTCTCGTTCCTCGCCCTGGGCAGTCCGATTGTGGCCACTCTCCTCGGATACCTCTTTCTGCATGAGGCGTTGTCGGTTCTGCAGCTGGTCGGGATCCTGGTGATCATTGTTGCCGCGTCGCTCGCGCAACCCCGACCAGTGACAACCGCGCAGGACCCGGGCCGAACGTCGATCGAGCACGGGGAGCAGAGGCGTACGCGATGACACGTGAGGAGTCAGCACGGGACTCCAGGACGCAGCGCCCCTGAGTCCTCTGCCCGGGGAGGGGGGAGAGGGGGCGGCCGGCGACCTGCCGGGTTGGGCGGCCGACGCCCGCGGCTCGTACGGCACTACGGCAGCGCGAGCACCGCATCGATACGCTCGCGGATCTCCTTGTCTTCCTGAAACGCCCGGTAGTCGCCGTACCGCGACAACCGGCGGTCCGCCATCCGCAGCGTGGCCAGTGCCTCCCGGACCGGCGGGGAGGCGTGCCCGTGGTGGATGAGCGAGGTCAGGGCGGTGATGAACGTCCAGTGCTGCTCCTCCTCGTCAGCCACGAACGCAAGCACGGTCGCCTCCGCCTGTGCCGCTTCCATCAGCGGTGGCTCCCACAGGGGCGGGTACGGCTCCGTCTCCCCGGGGAGCGTCGGGTCCTCGCCCCACGCCTGGATCACCTCGCGGAGATCTCCTATCAGCCAGCCCTTGCGGGCGACCTCGTCCCGCAGGGCCTCCCGAACCGCGGGCAACAGCTCTCCGGCGTGTGCGCGCAGCGGCCGGAGTACGTCGGCGACGTCCGGCCGTCGGGGGTCGCCGATGCAGTAACCCCAGCCCTGCAAGTCCCGGTACGGGGCGACGAGCCGCTCGACGAGATCCGGCAGTGCACGCGGGTCGCCGAGCCGGGTCAGGGCCCACCGCGCGTGGTCGCCTACGCAGCCGTCGAAGAGCCGAGACTCGCCGGGGTCGTCCAGGAGGGCGGCCAGCCGATCGGCGTACGGGGCCGCCAGGGGGCCGAGCACCGCCAGCAGATGCGTCGCCTTGTAGCGCACGTCGTCGTCCGGGGCGGCCAGCAGACCTGCCGCCAGCGGCAGCAGCGCGGTGGCCGCCGACGGCCGGGTCACCAGCAGCCGCCATGCCTCGTCCAGCGCGCACCGGTGCAGCTCCACGTCGCCGGTCCGGCTCCCGGCCTCGGCGAGCCCGGCCACGAACGAGGTCGCCGCCGGCACGTCGTCGGCCAGGAGATGGACGACCCAGCCTGCGACGTCGTTGCGGTCGTACGGATACTCGCAGTTCAGGGTGTACCAGACCTTCTCGAACTCCGGGGCGAGTGCCGGATCGGTGAGGAGCTCCAGCACCATCGGGCGGGCGCGCAGTGGCGCCTGTGGGTCCAGGCGGGCCATGGCGATGACAGCCGCCACCCGCAGCACCCGGTCCTCGCCGTGGAGGGCGCCGTCCAGCACCGCGCGTACGTCCGCGATCGTGGCACCCGCGGAGTCATCGGACGCCGAGTCATCGGACGCCGATTCCCTGGCCGCTGCGGCATCGCCCAGCGCAAGCAACAGCGTCACCCGGACCGAGAGGTCGGTCTCCTCGTGCCACCGCTCCAGCAGGGAGCCGGGCCGGTCGGATATCAGTCGCAGCGCGGACCGGCGGACGAGCTGGTCCGCGTCCGCCAGCACCATGCTCAGTCGGGGCCAGTGCCGCCGCCAGGCCCTACTCCAGGCGGGGCAAGGCGCTGCGGGCCCGGCGGCCGCGTCGTTGGCGGCCAGGCCGGCGATCACGTCGATCACATCCGGTCGCGCGGCCGTCTCCGGGTCAAGGGCGAGGTCCACCAGGAACGGCAGCGCGGCCGTGCCCAGATCGCTGACCCGGCCCGGGGCCAGGAGCAGGTCCTGGAGATCGCCGAACGCCCGGTCCAGGACTTCCGGCCTGGTGCGGCCGTCCGCCCGCGCGATGCGGCGCAGCACCTTGGGCACGTCGGTGGCCGACAGCTCCGACAGCTCCGACAGCTCCGGCAGCTCCGGCTCCAGCCCGCGCCAGTCCACCGAGTCCAGACCCTCCAGCTCATTCGGCTCTTTCAGCATGTTCCCCCGCCCCTCTCGCGGTGTGTGCTCCCGCGTCCCGACCATCCTTTCACCGGTCGGGGAGGGACGGCGTCGAAGTGCCGGGAGCGCACCGCTCCCGAGGCCGTTCGAGAGACGGCCGACCGGGAGGCAGCGGCAGACGTGGGAAGATTCCCGCAGGCAGACAGTGTGTCGGCCTGCGGAAAGGAAGTCCTCACATGGCAGCGGGATTCTCGGAGTGGAAAGTCAACCGGCAGTATGCGGCGAACGACCGGGTCACGTATTTGGGGAAGCAGTACCGCTGCTCGGTGACACACAAGTCGAACTCCGCGTCCAACCCGAAAACGGCCGTCAAGGTGTGGCAGAAGCAGACCGACTGAGCGAAATGGCCGCCGGAACCCGGGCAGCCGAGTCGGGCAGTGTTTCGATCACGTAGCCACCGACTGGACGCTGCTGTGTCGCGCAGAGTGCGTCCCGCGCGGTCGCCGGCCACCGGGTGGGAGCGCTCCGGCCGCGCCTACGGGGCGGCGTTACGCTGTACCCGATCCGGTGGTCGCCATGGTCGGCCCGTGCCGCCGCCGTCCTGTGACGAGGAGCTCCTGCCTTGCCCAAGCAGTCCCCCGGGTCCCGGCCCACGCTGGAAGCGGTCGCGGCGCGTGCCGGTGTCTCCCGGGCCACCGCGTCACGGGTCGTGAACGGGGGCGACGGGGTACGTCAACTGCTGGTCGACAAGGTCCTCCGGGCGGTCGACGAGCTGGGATACATCCCGAACCATGCAGCCCGCACCTTGGTCACCCGGCGGACCGGGGCCGTGGCCGTGGTCATCGCGGAGCCCGAGAACCGCATCTTCTCCGACCCGTTCTTCTCCCAGCAGCTCCGCGGGATCAGCCGGGAACTGGCCGCGCACGACACGCAGTTGGTCCTGCTGATCGTCGAGGGACCCGACGACTTCGAGCGGGTCGCACGCTATCTGTCCGGCGGACACGTAGACGGAGCCCTGGCCTTCTCCCTGCACACCGACGACCCGCTGCCCGCGATCACCCGACGGGCCGGGGTGCCGACGGTGTACGGCGGCCGGCCGAGCTGGAGCGCGGCCCCCGGCGACCGGGCCGTGCCGTACGTGGACGCGGACAACCGTGGCGGCGCGCGGGCTGCCGTGCAGTACCTGCGGGACCTCGGACGGGAGCGGATCGCACACATCGCGGGGCCGCCCGACCAGACCTCTGCCATGGACCGGCTCCACGGCTACCAGGACATCCTGCTGGACGTCGACCCGACGCTCGTCGCCCAAGGGGCGTTCACCGTGGAGAGCGGGGCACGGGCGATGGCGGAGCTGCTGGAGCGGCGGCCCGACCTCGACGCGGTGTTCGCCGCCAACGACCTGATGGCCTCGGGTGCCCTGCGGGTGCTGAGGGAGCGGGGAATCCGGGTTCCCGAGCAGGTGGCCCTCGTGGGCTTCGACGACATGGACTCGGTCTCCGAGGCCACCGATCCGCCGCTGACCACCGTGCGGCAGGACATCGAGGGCCAGGGCCGGCTGATGGCCCGGCTGCTGCTGCGCGATCTGAGCGCGGACCAGGCGGATGCCGACGGCCCCGACTCCGTCGTCACCCCGACCACACTGGTGCGGCGGGCCTCGGCCTGAGTGGCACGAAACCCGCCGCATGTGGTGCGCATCCGCGCGCGTACTTCCCGAGGATCGGAACCAGAGATCTACGCGCAGGCGATCACGCGTACGGGATCTTCAGGACGGCCCCGTCCGTACCGGTCTGCACCTTGGAGGTACCGCTGTTCAGGGCGTTCCAGATCTCCAGCCGGACCGTGCCGCCCCTGAGGGTGCCCAGGCTTCCGGTCACCGACTTCGTGCCCACCGCCTGGGTGTACTCCTCCCATCCCGTGACCGGGTCGGTCGCGAAGTAGCGGAAGGTCTCGGCCCGGTCGAAGGAGCCGTCTCCGGTCAGGTCGTAGCTGACCCTGACCTGCGGAGCGAGTCCGACCGTCGTCCCCGCGTCGACCCGGAGGCGGAACGTGGTGGACGCGCCCGCTGCGAGTGCCCCGTCGACGTTCCTGGCCTCGTACACCGTCGGCTTGTACGGCGTACCGTCCCGGTTGACGCCGTCGGCGGAGGCCAGCGTGTCCGCCCCCGCGGCGCCGTCCGTGGCGGTGGTGAGGACGCCGCCGGACTTCAGCCGGAAGGTGTTGCCGGTGGACGGGTCCGGATCCGGGTCTCCGCCGCCCGTGCCCGTACCGGTGGCCGTGGATCGGGCCGGGACGGAGAGGGTCGCGCCGTCTGAGAAGGTGACGGTACGGGCGGTGGAACCGTGGTTGTGGGCGGTGTAGGTCCGGACACCGTTCTTCACGAGAACGGCCGAGGTCGGGATGTTCCCGCTGACGGTCAGGTCGGGAGCGCCGAGAGAGTCGAGCGTCGCGATCCAGTGGTACGTGTGGGCCCTGGACTCACCCTGTTCCGGTGAGTAGCCCGCGTTGCCCGCGTCCCACTTGGCCTTCGCTGCGGCCGGATCGGCGAGCGACTCGAACTCCCACAGAAGATCGCGCCACTCGACGGCGGGTCCGCCGTTCTCACGTTCCATCTCGGCGATATTGCGCTTGATCGCGGCCTTCTCGCGGGCCAGGTGCAGCGAACCGCCGGTGACGGGTAGGACGTTGATGCCGTGGATCTCCTCCGGGTTCGCGGTCCACCAGGTGGAGTACGCGCCACCGCTGCCCCAGACCATCCCGACCGTGTCGTGCCCGAAGGAGCTCGGGAAGACCTGCTGGCCGGCGTCGAACCAGTACTGCGTGATCGCTTCCGACTCGGTGGTCAGCAGGTAGCTGCCGAGGTCGCGCAGTGCGGTGTCACCCGTCGCCGCACCCCACAGGACGAGTCCGGCGCTGAGGTTGATGGATTCCGACGAGGACTCCTGGTTGTTGCCCGCGGCGAATCCCTGATGACCAGAGGCCCAGCTGTGGCCCGCGTACACGTCGAAGCCGCGCAGGAACGGGTACGCGCTGTCCGTGCGGCTGGGGTTGGCCGCGTCACGCACGAGGGTCTTGACCATGGTGCCCCAGGCGGAGTCGGCGGCCCACGCCTGGTCGTACTGGGCGACGATCGCCGCCGCGTACACGTAGTAGCTGTAGTGGAAGTGGTGGTCGTTGAGCTCGGTGTCGCTGCCGTAGGAAGCTGGGTAACCGGTCAGCGTCTTCCAGTCCTTGTCGTAACTGAACTCGCTGGCACCGCCCGCCGTGAACCACTCCTGCAGCCGGCCCTTCATCAGGCCGAGCAGCTTGTCCCGGATACCCGGCTGGCCGATCTGGTCGGCGACGGGGACCAGTTGGGCGAGACGGCCGAGCGCCTTGCCGGTCCAGTAGGTGTCAGTGGCGCCGGAGAACGGATCGGAGGCGTTCGCCACCTCGTTGAGATACCCCGTCAGGCGGGCCTTGTCGACGCCGCTCGACGCGGGGAGCGCGGGCAGCACGCCGGAGTTCTTCTGGCTGGTGGTGAAGGAGGCGGACTCCCGCACCTTCATGGTGCCGCGCGGGGATACGTACGTGTACGGCGTGAGCGCGTCGGACGTGTGCAGCCACTGATGCCGGTAGAGGGCCTGGAGCGTGCCGCGCTCGGTGCCCTCCTTGGCCTCGGTGGTCAGGCTGTAGGTCGCCTTGACGGTGCCGCCGGTGGACTCCCAGCTCACTTGGGACCCGGTGACGAAGCTGAAGGCGTACTTGCGGTACGTCGCGAGCGCGTCGGTGGACGGCAGCACGGCGAGCGAGAAGTAGTCCTTGCCGCCCAGCCCGGCGGTGATGGCCGAGCCGGAGACCGTCCAGTCGCTGCCCGTGGGGGCGAAGAGGGCGTAGTGGTGCCCGGCGACGGTGATGCCCAGGACGTTGCCGTTGTCGGCGAAGACGGTCGGTGTGCCCGCCGTGGTGATCCGCGCGTCCCCGCCGGAGCCCTTGGCGTACACGAAGGGCATGCCGTGCCCGATGGTGGTACGCAGGGTACGGGCGCCGTCCGACCAGTAGGGGGTGACCGTCCAGTCGGACCAGGCGTCGGCCTTGGTGTCGGGGGAGTTGAGGCCGTTGAGACCGACGGTCAGGTCGGCCTTGTGGGCGTACTCGTACTGGCGGCCGTCCCCGACGACCGCTGGGGTGGTCGGGTAGCCGACCTCCAGTCCACCGGAGGTGGCCTGGTAGGTGAGGGGGTGGCCGTACATGGGGGTGGAGTACGGGTTGTCGCCATAGCGCTGGTAGGCGAGCGAGGTCCACCAGTCGTTGGTGGGGACCGGCTTGTCCCGCGCCGCCGCGGTGAGCTTGGGCGTGACGGGGGCGCCGGTGTTCGTGGTGGGTCCGGAGGTGCCTGCGGGGCGGGCATCGGAGTAACTGCCGGAACCTGCGGGGACGGTAGCGGCTGCCGCCGGGGTCGCGGCAGGGACCAGACCCACGGCGGCCAGGGCGATGGCCAGCACCGTCGCCGCGGCAGGTCTGGAGAAGGAGGCTTGCATGAGCAGCACCTCGAAGTCGTGGGAGGAGGACGGAGGCCCCATTGAGAGCGCTCTCAGATGTCAAGGAAACGTAAAACTCCTGAAACGTAGTGTCAATAGAGCACGCAACAGGGGCAGTTACTGATTACCAAACGTCGCGATGTGTTCGAGACTTGACGGCTGAGGAGTCCTGGAGGGTCGCCGAGGACGGGATGTGGGAGCGCTCTCGACGTGCGGCCCGCAGGCGGGCAGCGCGGTGTGGGTCCGCTCGGATCGGGTCAGCCTTCCTGAGCCTGCCGCGTATCGGGCCGGCTTGCCCGGGCACGGCTCCGGATCTGTCGCAGGGCGAGCAGGCCGCCGACACCCGGAAGGAGCGCGCGCCACCGGGCGCCCGACGCGACGGGCGCGGGGATCATGAAGGTGGCTGCGATGACGACGAGGTAGGCGGTGCCGTGCAAGGGGCCGAGGAGCTGGGAGATCACCGGCGAGTGCGTGCTGAGCAGATTGCCCAGCAGGGCGGCGAGGGACAGGGCCTCGGCCCCGGCCGCGAGCCGGAGGGCGCGCACCGGAATCACGCACCCGTGGTGGAGCCGGGGCGGACGATCATCAACACGACGACGACCGCCCAGAGGACGTTGAAGATGCCGGTGAGCATCGTCAGGCGCGTCGCCGCAGAGCGCGCTGCTTCCGGGGTGGGCACCGCCCGGACAGGTTCATGGGGCGCAGGGGCGTCCTGTGGAAGCGCCTCGGGCGCGGGTGTCCGGCGCCCGTTCATCTCGTGCGCGGGTGCCTCCTGGGCCAGGGCGAGCAGGCGCTGCTGGCCGGGCAGGATGGCCACCGCGAGGAGAGCCGCGGCGATCGTGGTCAGTGCGAGTGAAGTGATCAGCCAGGCGTCGGTGAGGACACCGAGCGCGGCGCCCGTGGCTATCCCGAACACCGGCACGGCGACCCCGGCGAGCGCGTAGGCGCGGCAGACGCGGTGCAGGAGTGCGGCGATCCCGACGGATCGGCCGTCCTTCCCTCCGTCGCCGAGGGCCTGCAGTGCATAGCGGGGGAACATCGAGGCGGCCACGGTGATCGAACCGACGGCCAGGATCGCCGCGAGGACGTGTACGGACAACAGCAGCTTGGTCACTGCGGGTGCCTCCAAGGCAGGAACGTGAATATGTTGGCTGCCAATACATACACTGTCTACGCCCTTATTGGGTAGGCTGCCTACTTATGAAGGCGGACGCGGTGCGAGGGCACCTCGATGGACTGTTGCTGGCCGTACTCGAGACGGGCCCGCTGCACGGCTACGCGATCATCGCCGCGGTTCAGGCCCGCAGCGGCGGCGTACTCGAACTGCGCACGGGCACGATCTACCCCGCTCTGAACCGGCTGGAGCGGATCGGGCTGCTGAGCAGCAGCTGGCAATCCGCCGGTGAACGGCGACGGCGATGCTACGAACTCACCGACGCCGGACGGCGCACGCTGGCCAACGAGCGAACGGCGTGGAGCGAGTTCACCATGGCGATCGGCTCGGTCCTGAACCCCGCCGCACCGCCCGGCCTCGCCACATGAACGCCCCCGGTCGGGACACCGATCCGATCCAGAACCACATCATGGCTCTGACGGCCGCCCTGCACGGACCGGCCAAGGCCAAGGCCCGGATGATCGAGGAGATACACGACGGCCTCGTGGACACGGCCGAGGCGCTCACGTGCGAAGAAATGCCCTACGAACGCGCTGCTCGGCAAGCCGTGCGCGAATTCGGGACGCTCGACCAACTCGTGCCGAGCTGCCAACAGGAACTCACCATCGCCCAGGCCAGGCACACTGCCCGCGTCGTCGCTCTCACAGCCCCTTTCCTCGTTGTCTGCTGGCACCTGGCCCGCACCACCGACCATGAACAGACCTCGCAACTCCCGCACGCGGCCCAGCTGCTGGCCGTGCACCTGGCAGGGGTGGCGACGGTCGCCGCGCTGCTGGCCGCCGTAACGCCGGCCGCAACCGGGGCCCTGGCCCGTCGGCTCCACCCACCCGTCCGATTGCCCCTCATGGTCGCCTGGGCGGGCACAACCGCCAGTGCCGCCATGGCGGTTGCGACACTCGCGCTCGCCACCGCCTCCGCCCTGGCCACGAACTGGCCCCTGCTCGCATGCGCCGGCACGCTCGCAGCCGCCTCCCACGCCGCGATCGCGGCTTCGGCCCGAGCGTGTCGGCAGTGCGCTCGCCTGCCCCTGACGCAGATGTCACTGAATCGTCGGTGACAGGACCGGGTGGAGTGAGCCGAACGGGGCCGGCCAGATCATCCACGCCGAGCGGCTGTCGGCGTGACCGTCGGTGCGAAGCACTGATACTTCCACGATGCCGCTCGCGTCGCGGTGAGTATCGATTCAGGGAGGAGATCTGGTCACGCTCGTCGCACGCGGTACGGAGTGGGTCCTCACCCCGTCAATGAGGGAGCGAGGACCCACTCCGGTCCTCGGGAGAGGTGCCTTCCGTGCGAATCGCGGCGGTCTCAGGCAGTGAGGGTGTGCCGTAGCGCGGCGAGCCCGTCGGTGTAGATGGCGTTGAACAGCGTGGTGGCCTCGTCGTCGTCGACGCCGACAGAGGTGAACGTGTGGGCTTCGCGCAGGTCAGGCGGTCGGAACAGGGGCGTCGGGAGCGATCAGCTTCTCCTCGCGCAGAGCCGCCCAGAATTCTGCGGGTACCGGCTCGGTGAGCGCGGCCGCATCTTCGGTGATGCGGCTCGGCCTGGTGGCGCCGGGAATCGCGGCCACGGTGGCGGGGTGAGCCAGTGAGAACTGCAGCGCGGCTGCCTTGATGCCGATGCCGTACCGCTGGGCGAGCGCCTTGATGCGCTCCACCTTGGCGATGATGTCCGCGGGCGCCTTCTGGTACTCGAAGTGCTGTCCGCCGGCCAGGATGCCCGAGCTGTACGGTCCGCCGACGACGATGTCGACGTTCTGGCCGGCGGCGGCCGGCAGCAGGCGCTGCAGAGCGCGGTCGTGGTCGAGAAGCGTGTAGCGGCCGGCCAGCAGGAACGCGTCGGGCTTGGGCTCGTCGAGGTCCAGGGTCAGTTCCAGGGGCTCGACCCGGTTGACGCCCAGCCCCCACGCCTTGATGACGCCTTCCTCCCGCAGTCCGTCCAGGACACGGAAGGCGCCGGTCCGCGCGCTCTCGTACATGGCCAGCCACTCGTCGCCGTAGAAGTCCTGCGCCACATCGTGCACCCACACGATGTCGAGCCGGTCCGTCCTGAGTCGCTTGAGGCTGTCCTCGATGGAGCGCAAGGTCGCGTCCGCCGAGTAGTCGTTCACCATCCTGTTGGGGCGTCCGTGCTCGAACAGCCCGCCCTTCTCACCGAGTTGGCGGGACGCAGGGTCTTCCACCTCGTCCAGGACGACGCGCCCGACCTTGGTGCTCAGGACGTAGTCGTTGCGCTGATGCTGCGACAGAACGTCGCCGAGCCGGAGCTCGGACAGGCCGGCACCGTAGAAGGGTGCGGTGTCGAAGTAGCGGATTCCGTGGTCCCAGGCGGCTTCGACGGTCCTCGCGGCCTCGTCGTCGGGGATGGCGCGGAACATGTTGCCCAGCGGGGCCGTACCGAAGCCGAGAGGGGAGGGGAGCAGGTGCCTAACGGTCATGGGAGTGTCCTGAGGGTTGAGGGTCCGGGGTGGGAAAGCGCGGCAGGATGTGCGCGCCGAGTTCCGCGAATACGTCTGCGGCGGGGCGATCGCCCCGCCGCAGATTGAGGGAGACGTGTACGACGCCGGCGTCCGACATCTCACGGAGTCGTTCGATGAGGCCGTTGCGACCCGTACGGTTGAGCGCGCTCAGCGGCAGGGGCGCCGTACCTGAGGGCCCGGGGCGGCCCCCCAGGTACGGCCGGTGGTCAGTTGAGGGTGTCGGGGTCGGGGCCGGTGCGCATTCCGCTGTCGAGGGCGGTGATGGCCTCGATGTCGGCATCCGTGAGTTCGAAGCCGAAGACGTCGAGGTTCTGACGGATGCGCTGCGGCGTGACGGACTTGGGGATGACCACGTTGCCGATCTGCAGGTGCCAGCGCAGAACGACCTGCGCAGGTGTCACGCCGTGACGAGCGGCGATGGACGTGATCGCCTCGTTCTTGAGCAGTGCGCCCTGGGCGAGCGGGCTCCATGCCTCGGTGGCGATGCCGTGCCGGGCGTGGAAGGCGCGCAGCTCCTTCTGCTGCAGCCCCGGGTGCAGCTCGACCTGGTTGACGGCCGGCACGGTGGCGCTCTGGTCCAAAAGGCGCTGGAGGTGGGCGGGCTGGAAGTTGGAGACGCCGATCGCGCGGGTGCGACCGTCGGCCAGCAGCTTCTCCAGGGCGCGCCAGGTGTCGGTGTACAGGTCGCGTGCCGGGGTGGGCCAGTGGATCAGGTACATATCCACGTGGTCGAGTCCGAGCTTGTCCAGCGAGGCGTCGAAGGCGGCCAGGGTGCTGTCGTAGCCCTGGTCGGCGTTCCACAGCTTGGTGGTGACGAACAGCTCGTCCCGGCTGATTCCCGATGCGGCGAGGGCGCGGCCGACACCGCGCTCGTTGCCGTAGATCGCGGCGGTGTCGATGCTGCGGTAACCGGCCGCGAGTGCCGTGTTCACGGCGGCGGTGGTCTCCTCGTCGGGGACCTGGAAGACACCGAACCCCAGCTGCGGCATCTCGACGCCGTTGTTGAGGGTGATGTGGGGGATGGAGGTCATGCTGTGCTCCTTGCGAGGTGATCTGTGTGGGGTCCGCGGAACGTGGGGTACGCGGAACGTGGGGTCAGGAAGACGTGCGGTCAGGTAGCTGTGTCGGGGTTGTGACGCCTTCCCCTCGTGACTCAGGGGACGGCGATGGGCCGCTTCTCCAGGGAGCTGGACAGGAAGGCGAGGGCCAGGGCGGATGCGGCCAGCAGTGCGCCGACCCAGTTGGGAGAGGTGTAGCCGAGTCCGCCGCTGATGACGAGGCCACCGAGCCAGGCGGCGAGGGCGTTCCCGGCGTTGAAGGCGCCGATATTCACGGCCGACGCCAGGGTGGGGGCACCGTGGGCGTGGTCGAGGACCCGCTTCTGCAGGGGCGGTACGGTGGCGAAGCCCAGGGCGCCGATCAGGAAAACCGCCGCGGCTGCGGCCGCCTTGTCGTGAGCGCCGACCGTGAACAGGGCCAGTACGAGGGCCAGGCCGCCCAGCGCCGTGTAGAGCATCGGCATGAGCGCGCGGTCGGCGAATCTACCGCCGATCAGGTTCCCGGCGACCATGCCCAGCCCGAACAGGACGAGCAGCCAGGTCACCGAGGAGTCGGCGTAGCCGGTGACGTGCGTCATCATCGGCGCGATGTAGGTGATGGCGGCGAACACTCCGCCGAAGCCGAGGACGGTCATCGCCATGGCCAGCAGCACCTGCACGTTCTTGAAGGCGCTCAGCTCGTGGCGCAGCCGTACGCCCGCCGGCTTGGGCAGGTCGGGCACCAGCCTGGCGATCCCGGCCAGGCCGATCACACCCAGAGCCGCCACGAAGAGGAACGTGATCCGCCAGCCTGCGTTCTGTCCGACGAACGTGCCCAGCGGAACGCCGACGACGTTGGCGACGGTCAAACCGGTGAACATCGTCGCGATGGCGCCGGCCTTCTTCTCCGGGGCCACCAGCTCCGCCGCGACGACGGAACCGATGCCGAAGAAGGCTCCGTGAGCCAGTGATGCGACCACGCGGCCGACCATCATGACCCCGAACGTCGGAGCGACGGCGGACAGCAGGTTGCCGACGACGAACAGGCCCATCAGCAGCATCAGCATCCGCTTGCGGGTGATCTTGGTGCCGAGGACGGTCATGAGGGGGGCACCGAACATGACGCCGAGGGCGTAGCCCGTCACGAGGTACCCGGCGGTGGGCACGGAGACGCCAAAATCGCCGGCGACCTCGGGCAGCAGCCCCATGATCACGAACTCGGTGGTCCCTATCCCGAAGGCCCCGATGGCAAGGGCCAGGAGTGCGAGGGGCATGACGTCGATCCTTTTAGGTGTGGGAGCTCTTTACGAGCGTCGACAATAGTTGCGGACGCTGGCTATTGCAAGCACGCCATAATCGCGTGTGCATGCAAAAAGATGGATCCCGTCGACCTCGGCGTGGTGCGGACAGGGCCGGGGCGGCTGTGGACCGGCCGGGGAACCCGCCTCGTCGACTACGCCCCGGCCGGGCGTTGTGTCCTGCCGCGTCCGTCCGTGAAGTGTTGGCACTATGGGAAACCGGGCGTCCATCGGCACGCGTGCTGCCGCAGCTATCGCCTGGAGGCTGGACATGAGTGCAGGCCGCAGTACGCAGTCGCGGCACCGGGACGGTCCTCGGTGAGCGCCGGGCGACGCCGCGCAGGGGCGGGGGAGGCACCCGCGGACCGCTTGCAGCAGGTGGTGGGTGTGGTCTTCGACACCGATGGAGTGATCATCGACTCGGCCCGCCTTCACGCCGCCGCGTGGAAGACCGCCTTCGACGCCTGTCTGAAGGCCAACCCGCCGGACGATCCGCCCGCGCGGCGGCCGTTCGACAGGGACGACTACCTGCGCTACGTCGACGGCAAGTCGCGCATGGACGGTGCCGCTTCCTTCCTCGCCTCCCGAGGAATCGCCCTGCCTCCCGGCACCCTCGCGGAGCCGCCCGGCACGGACACCGTGGGAGCGGTGGCCGCCTGCAAGGAGCAGATCTTCACCGAGCGGATCAGGGCGCGGAAGGTCGACGCGTACCCCGGGACGCTCCTCCTGCTGCGGCACTTGCGCGCGAGGGGGGTGGCGATGGCTGCCGTGTCCGCCTCCCGGCACGCCGGAGAGCTTCTGGACCGTTCCGGTGTCCTGCCGTACTTCGCTGTCCTCGTCGACGGAGTCGAGGGGGGCCGCCTCGGCCTGCCGGGCAAACCGGCGCCCGACCTCTTTCTTGCCGCAGCCGGACGGCTGGGCCTGCCGGCCTCGCGTACGGCGGTGATCGAGGACTCCCTGGCCGGTGTGGAGGCCGGCCGGCGCGGCGGATTCCACCTCGTGGTCGGCGTGGACCGGAGCGCCGGTCCGGACACGCGTGCGGCGCTGCTCGACCGGGGCGCGGACGTCGTCGTCGACGACCTTTCCGAACTGCTCACCGACTCCACCGAGGACTGATGATGACGGAGCACCTCCCGGAAGCGGACCACACCTGGGAATACGTGGGGTACGAACCCGGCCGGGAGCGGCTGCGTGAGGCGCTGTGCACCCTGGGCAACGGTTACATGGCGACCAGGGGCGCAGCGCCCGAGTGCACGGCCGACACGGTGCACTACCCGGGCACGTACGCCGCCGGCTGCTACAACCGACTCACCTCGTCCGTCGCCGGACGCCAGGTCGAGAACGAGGACATGGTCAACCTGCCCAACTGGCTGCCCCTGCGCTTCCGGATGCACAGCCCACAGGGCGACACACCGTGGTTCACCCCCGACAGTGCGGCGCTGCGTGAGCACCGCCAACGTCTCGATCTGCGCACGGGCGTCCTGGAGCGCACCCTCACGTACGAGCTGGACGGCCGCACCCTCGCCGTGCGGCAACTGCGGCTCGTGCACATGGGGGAGCCCCACCTCGCCGCGCTGCGCACGGAGTTCACCGCGAAAGGCGGCTGGTCCGGAGACATCGAGGTGGAGGCCGCCCTCGACGGCTCAGTGACCAATTCCGGCGTCGCCCGCTACCAGCAGCTCAACGGCCGGCACCTGATCCACGTGAACACCGGCGCCGACACCTCCGACACGATGTGGCTGCGCTGCCGGACCAGTACGTCCGACATCCGGATCGGCCTGGCCGCCCGCACGACGGCCGACACCGGAGCCGTCCACACCGGTACCGCCCACGAGCCCCTGCGGGCGGTCCAGCTCATGCGCCTGCACCTCTCCGCAGCGGGTGGCACGTGTGCGGTCGAGAAGGTTGTCGCGCTGTACACCTCCCACGACCCGGCCATCAGCGATCCTCTCCACGCGGCGATCGACGCCGTCGGGCGAGCACCCGCGTTCGCGGATCTGACGGAGTCGCACGCGGCCGCCTGGAGCCAGTTGTGGCAGAGGGCGGACCTGGACGTGCCGGGCGACGCCGGCGCGATCCTGCGGCTGCATCTCTTCCACGTGCTGCAGACACTGTCGCCGCACACGGCCGAGCTGGACGTCGGTGTCCCGGCCAGGGGGCTGCACGGCGAGGCGTACCGCGGTCATGTCTTCTGGGACGAGCTGTTCGTCCTGCCCTACCTGAACCTGCACCTGCCCGAGGTGTCGCGTGCGCTGCTCCTCTACCGCCACCGGCGACTGCCACGCGCCCTCGACGCGGCCCGCGACGCCGGGAGAAGAGGCGCCATGTATCCATGGCAGAGCGGCAGTGACGGGCGCGAGGAGACCCAGCAACTGCACCTCAACCCCCGCTCAGGGCACTGGCTTCCGGACCACTCGAACCTTCAGCACCACGTGGGCCTGGCCATCGCGTACAACGTGTGGAAGTACTGCGAGGCGAGCGGCGACAGCGAGTTCCTGCACACCAAGGGCGCTGAGATGCTGACGCAGATCGCCCGCTTCTGGGCGGACTCGGCCACCTACGACGACGCCACGGGCCGCTATCGGATCCTCGGGGTGCTCGGCCCTGACGAATACCACGACTCCTACCCCGGATCTCCCGCACCCGGGCTGGACGACAACGCCTACACCAACGTATGCGCCGCCTGGGTCCTTGCCCGGGCGCTGCACACGCTGGAGGAACTGCCGCCGCCCCGTCGCGCGGAGCTCTGCGAACGGACCGGTCTCGACGCCACGGAACTGGCCCTGTGGGACGACGTGTCCCGCAAGCTGCGCGTGCCCTTCCACGACGGCGTCATCAGCCAGTTCGATGGTTTCGGCGAGCTGTTGGAACTGGACTGGGCCGCCTACCGCGCCCAGTACGGCGACATCCGCCGTCTCGACCGCATCCTGGAGGCCGAGGGGGACACGGTCAACCGCTACCAGGCGTCGAAGCAGGCCGACGTCCTCATGCTCGGCTACCTGTTCTCCCCTCCCGAGCTGGCCGGGGTCTTCCACCGGCTGGGCTACGAGCTGGACGACGAGACCTGGCACCGCACCGTCGACTACTACCTGCACCGCACCAGCCACGGCTCCACCCTGAGCGGGCTGGTCCACGGCTGGGTGCTGGCCCGTGTGCGCTGGGAAGAGGCGTGGACGTACGTCCAGGAGGCGCTCGAAGGCGATGTCGCCGACCTCCAGGGCGGGACCACCGAGGAGGGAATCCACCTGGGGGCGATGGCCGGCACGATCGACCTCGTCCAGCGAGGACTCACGGGCCTGGAGGCCCGGAACGGCGCCTTGTGGCTGGACCCCGTTCCCTCCCCGCGGTTCACCGAGTACGGGTTCTCCATTCGCTACCAAGGCCACTGGGGCATCCAGCTCCGGGTCCAGCCATTGCGGTTGGAGATCAGGGTGCCACCCTCGGACATGCCCCCGATCGACGTACGGCTGCGTGACCGCGCTCTGTCGGTGGAGCCCGGCGGCTCAGCCGTGCTGCCCCTGCCCGAGGCGTGAACCACGAATTGTCAGAAATATGCGCCGGATGTCATCCAAGGGGCGTGCACGGTGCGAAGCAATGGGTGTGGCGGGCAGAGGCAGGAGCCCGTCGCTCCTCTCAGGAGAAGGTGAAGGTCATGACCACCAACCGCTTCAGGGGTATAGCTCTCACCGGTGCCGGCGCACTTCTCGTTCCCCTCGCCCTTGTCGCAGCGGCCCCCGCAGCGCAGGCGGGATCAGTGGCACAGGCGGCTCCGGTGGCGGAGCCGTTCGGCCCGGCCTGTTCGTCACTGCCGCCCAGCGGTGAGGGCAGTGCCGCCGGGATGGCCGACGACCCGGTCGCCACCGCGGCGTCGAACAACCCGGAACTGTCCACCCTGGTCGCCGCGGTGGAGAAGGCCGGCCTGGTGGACACGCTGAACAACGCGAAGAACATCACCGTGTTCGCACCGACCAACGATGCTTTCGAGAAGATCCCGAAGGCCGATCTCGACAAGATCCTCAATGACAAGGATCAGCTGACGGATCTCCTCACGTATCACGTTGTCAATGAGAAGGTGACCGTCGACAAGCTGCCCGATGGCACGTTCACGACTCTTCAGGGCGGTCGGCTGACCACGTCGGGGTCGGGAGACTCGTTCAAGGTGAACGATTCGGCGTCGATCGTCTGCGGTGACATCGCCACGAAGAACGCGACCGTGCAACTCATCGACACCGTGCTGACGCCCATGTCCTGACAACGGGGCCGGCGCGCGTAGGGGTGTCGGCTGTCTGCGTCAGAACGCGTAGCGGATCGGCAGCCACGGGGCGTGGGTGTGCACCAGGCGGCGTACGGTCTCGACCGCCGCCGCCTTGGTGCCATCGCGGTACCGCACGTTCCAGCTGCCGTTCTCCGAGCGCTTGGCCTGCTGGAGCTCGGGCCGCCAGATGGCGTCCTCGGCGCGTGGATGCCAGGCCATGTTGATGTCGTGCAGGTCCCGGTTGTGGGTCAGCATGATCACCTCGGCTCCAGCCTGGTCCTTGACCGCGTGGGGCAGGACGTCGTCCATCTGCTGGAGCAGCCGCGCCCAGGCGTCTTCCCATCCGGGCCGGATGACGACGGGGGAGAGGTTGAAGTGCACCTCGTACCCGGCCTCGACGAAGTCCGCTGCCGCGGCGATGCGCTGCTCGACCGGGCTGGTGCGGATGTCCAGCAGTCGCGAGTCGTCCGGCGGCATCACGGAGAAGCGGATCCTGGTCCGGCCACGGGGTTCGAGCAGCAGCAGGTCGGGGTTGACGAACTTGGTCGCGAACGAGGCTTTCGCCGTGGGCCACCGGGCGAAGGCGTGGACCAGATCGGCGGTGTTCTCGCTGATCAGCGCATCGACCGAGCAGTCGTTGTTCTCTCCGATGTCATAGACCCAGGCGCTCGGGTCGCACTGGTTCGGAACGCTTTTGGGCCCTTGACTCGCTACATGGCGCGCCAGTCGGGCGACGATGCGGTCGATGTTCGTGAACACGGTGACCGGATTCGCGTACCCCTTGCGGCGCGGCACGTAGCAGTAGGAACACGCCATGGCACACCCGTTGGCGGCGCCGGGGGCGATCCAGTCAGCCGACCGCCCGTTGGCCCGCACGGTGAGTGTCTTTCTTTCACCGAGGACCAGCACCGTGCTCTTGATCCGCACCCAGCGCTCGGCGTTCCCCTCGTTGCCGTGCAGTTCCGGGATGCGCCAGTGGGAGCTGACGGGGAGCACGTCCGCGTCCGGGAACCTCGCAAGGATCTGCCTGCCCCGCGGTGAGGCCGCCGACCCGGGTTCGGCATGGATCTCGCGTACCGACAGCATGCGGCGGGCCTGCTCCGAGTCACGGAAGAGCGGCCCGGCAGACCTCGGAACCGCCGGCCCCGTGCTGATCTCGTCGAGACCGAACAGCCCGTCTGGGGTTTCGTCCGGCCTGCCTGGTGTCTGGGGGGTGTGCATGACTGCTCCGGAATCTGTTGCGTCACGACCAACCGTACGAGAGCGGCGTGCTGGTCCGCAGCGGTGCTCCGCGCCGCTGCGCCGCCAGGAGTGTTTTGGGGCCATTCGATGCATGTGCTCGGGAAAGTGCATCCCGGGGGGACGACCGAAGGGAATCCAGGGCATGAAGCTGCAGGAGCGGGTCACGAGCAGACTCCCGCACGACAACCCGTACTGGCTGCGCCGACACCCGCGACAGGCCGGCCACGAGCCCCGGGCAGGCCGGCACGCGGCAGGAGCTCTCGCCACCGCCGACGAACAGTCCGCTGAAGGCCCGTCCCCCACCCCGCCTCCGCCTCTGGCCTCCGGGCCGTCCTGACAGTGGCGCGTGAAGTCGTGTGCCCTGCATGCTCACCCCGCAGATACGGTCGCCCTCCCCGCAGACCGCGCGCAGGGCCTCTCACGGCCGGCGTCGGCACCGAGGCCCTCTTCGATCCGGTCGCGCAGGCGGTGCAGCCCACGACGGGCGTGGCTTTTGACGGTGCCGAGCGGTATGCCGGTGCGCTCGGCGATCTGTACGTGGGTGAGGTCCTCGTAGAAGGCCATGCTGAGTACTTCTCGCTGTGTGCTCGGGAGCCGGATGAGCTCGTCGACGAGGAGTACGCGGTCGAGAGCGGCCTCGGACGCCGGGCCGCCGTCGAGCGGTACGGACAGGGCGAGGTGACCGGCGGCGTCGACGAGCCTCAGACGCCGGGTCCTGGCGGCCAGCGCATCGATGATCTTGCGGCGGGTGATGCCGACGATCCAGGCGCCGAGCGGCCCGCGCTCCGGTCGGAAGCCCGCCCGCCCGCGCCATGCGGCGAGAAAGACCTGCTGCGCCACGTCCTCGGCCTCGTGCGCGTCGCCGAGCGACCGGCTCGCCATGGTGTGGACGAGAGGCCCCCAGCGCCTGTACGCCGCGGCGAACGCGCGCTCGTCCGCGGCCATGAAGCCCCTGGTGAGGTCTTGGTCACCCGTCGTCTCGTCGACGGGAGGCGCCTGCTCCGTGGGACGGCTGGTGGTGTGCATCGCTTGTTCTCCTGCCGGAGCTGGATTGCGCAGGCCACCGAAGTCGTCCGCCGACGGCGCCGGCCGCCTGCACGTGTACGTCCAGTTTTGGAGGCACAAACGACGCAAGCAACATGCCTCGTTTGTGCGTCGTATGGTGAGGAGGTGACTCCTTCTGACGAGACCGGACGGCAAGGCGGCGGCTTCACGACCGGCGAAGTGGCCAGGCGGCTCGGCGTCGCACCCACGACGGTTCGCTCATGGGACCGCCGGTACGGGCTCGGCCCTGCTCTGCGCACCGGCGGCAAGCACCGCCGCTGGACGGCCGCCGACATCGCCCGGCTCGAGCGGATGTGCGCGCTGACCACGACCGGCCTGCCGCCGGCGGAGGCCGCCAGACTGGCCCGGGAGGAGCCGCCGTCCGACGGGGCATCGCCGCCGCGGCGAGCGACGCCGCGTGGCACACCGCCCGAGGCGGCGCGCAGCCGCGCCCGCACCGGCCTGCAACTGGGCGACGTGCGTCAGGAATGCAGGGGAATGGCCCGAGCCGCCCTCCGTCTGGACGCCGATGCCCTCGATGAGGTGCTGGCCGCCGTGATCGCCGACCACGGGCTGGTGACCGCCTGGAACGAGGTGATCATGCCGACTCTCCAGGCCGTCGGCCGCAAATGGGAGAGCGCGGGCGAACGGTATGTGGAGGTCGAACACTTCCTGTCCTGGCACGTTTCCGGCGCCCTGCGCCGGTGTGCCCCACCGGCCCGGTCCGAGCGCTCAGGGGCCATGACGCTGCTCGCCTGTGTGCCCGGCGAAAACCACACCCTCCCCCTCGAAGCACTCACTGCCGCGCTCGCCGAACGCGGCCTGCCGGTGAGAATGTTCGGCGCCGCCCTGCCCGTGGAGGCGCTCGTCGAGGCGGTACGCAGGACGGGGCCCGCCGCCGTCGGCCTCTGGGCCCAGTCCCGTACCACCGCCAGCCGGCCACTGGCCCACCACGTGGCCGCCATGGAGTGGGGTGTGCGCGGAGCCCGCAGGCAGCCGGTCGTGCTGACCCTCGGACCGGGCTGGGCCGGGAAGGCGGTGCCCGGCCTGCTGCGACCGATGGGGCTCGCCGAAGCCGTCACGGCTCTCAAGGCGGTCGCGACCGGGTGACGCCGACGGATTCGGCCTCTGAATTCGGCCTCTGAATGGGGCAACGCCCGTGGAGGTTCCTGGCATCGGCATCCGCTTCGTGGTCGCCTTGACCGCCGTTCAGGTTCTGTGTCCGCGGCACGACGAAGGAGACGGATGATGACCGATCAGCAGCGCACACTGCCCGACGTCCTCGTCATCGGTGCCGGTCTGGCAGGTATCGCCTGTGCCAGGGACCTGAGCCGGGCCGGACTGCGCGTCGAACTGCTGGAAGCGTCCGACGGGGTGGGCGGCCGGATGCGTACGGACCGCAAGGACGGCTTCCTGCTGGACCGGGGGTTCCAGGTCTTCAACACCGCATACCCGCAGGTCAAGAGGCGCCTGGCCCTGCGGGACCTGCACCTGCGGCCGTTCACCCCCGGCGTCCTCGCCCAGACATCCACGGGACGGGTACGGATCGCCGACCCCACCAGGCGTCCCGGGGCGGCCGGGAGCCTGCTGCCCGGGCGCGTCCTCTCGGCACGCGACCTCACCGCACTCGGCGCCCTCACGGCACGCGACGTCCTGCTTCCCGCCGCCACACTCAAACGCCTGCCCGACCGCACCACCTCGGCCGCCCTCGTGCGTGCCGGACTCTCCCCGCGTGTGGTCGAGGACCTGCTGCGGCCCTTCCTCTCCGGAGTGTTCCTGGAGGACGAGCTGGCGACCTCCGCGCGCTTCTTCCACCTGGTCTGGCGCAGCATGGCGCGAGGCACTCTCTGTCTGCCCGCCGCAGGGATCGGCGCGGTGCCGGAACAACTCGCCGCCGGCCTGCCCGACGACACGCTCCGGCTCGAAACCCCGGTCACCGCTGTGACCGACACCGGCGTCCTGCTTGAGGACGGCAGTGAACGGCCGGCGGCCACGGTCGTCGTGGCCACGGACGGACCGACGGCCGCCCGCCTGCTGCCCGGCCTGCCTGCGCCTGACGGCCGCACGGTGACGACCTACTACCACGCCACCGGCACCTCACCACTGACCGAACCGACCCTGGTCGTCGACAGCAGCCTGGCCGTCCTGAACACCTGCGTGCTGACCGAGGTCACACCCACCTACGCCCCGCCCGGCACGGCCCTGGTGTCGACCTCCGTACTGAATGGCGATGCACCGGGGAGGGACGCCGCGGTACGAAGGCGGCTGGCCGAGCTGTACGGCACCGACACGAGCCACTGGACGTCGATCGCCACGTACACCGTGGAGGACGCGCTACCGGTGATGACGCCGCCCTGGCCGCTCAGCCGCAGCACCCGATTCGCCCCGCAGCGGTACGTATGCGGGGACCACCGGGCGACCGGATCGGTTCAGGGAGCCCTGGCATCGGGCACGCGTGCGGCACGGGAGGTACTGACCGACCTGGGCCATGTTCGCGAAGCGAGTTGCTCGACGTAAGTCGTTGCACGCCTCACAGCTGCCCCCAAGCACAGACAGCGAGTTCGGGCATTGTCTGGGATGCCCCGGCGAGGTCGGCGTCGAGGCGCCTGTTCGCCGCCCGTCCGACCGGCGGCCGCTTACGCCGTCACTGCTCTTCCCACAGCAGACGGCCGTTCCGCAAACGGGGGCCCGACCTTGGCCCAGCGCCGCCGCCCAGCTGATTCGAGAACCCGGTCTTGTCGCCTTCCGCAGCCGCAACTCCCCGCGCACCGCGAAGCCGGAGTGCTCGTAGAAGGGGAGGTTGGACGGCTTGGAGGACTCCAGGCAGACGGGCAGGCCCGCGCCGTCGGCCTTGGCCAGTCCTGAGCGCAGTAGTGCTGCCCGTGTCCTTGACCCTTGGCGGCCGGATCGGCGCCGATCACCGCCAGGTACCAGTGCGGTTCGTCCGGAGTGTGCTCGGCCGCAGGCATGACGGCGTCTTCCTGATGCGGAAACCATCGAGGAACTCCAGAACATCCTCGGCGACCGGGCTCGGCTGTTCCGCGGGGAGCGGAGTGGCCAGGGGGCAGCCCGACACAGAGAATCCGCCCCACTTTCCGGCACCTGGCGACCAACTCAGGCGGGCCGCAAGGACGACGGCGCTCTGGGGGCGGGCGGTGTGTCAGCGATGCTTCGCAAGAGGGCTGCGCTGTCGGCGTCGGCCGGGTAGTAGGACTCGATCGAGATCTCCTCGAGCGTGATGTCCTGGGGGGTGCCGAACGTCGTGATGGTCGAGAACAACCTCAGCTCGCGTCCTCGGAAGCGGAAGATCATCGGAGTTGCCACCTCGGACTCCACCCCAGGGGCCGATCCGCCGGGCTCGTCCTCCGCGAAGAACTCGTCATACAGGGCGGCGACCACCGGGTCACCCGTCCTCGCCGCCTGGCGGGACAACCGGGCACGGAAGAGCGAACGAACATCCGTCAGATTGACGATCCGGGAGGCGAGACCCCCCGGATCAAGCCCGAGCCGCACCATGTTGACCGGATCGCCGAGCAGTTCGGGATCGACGTCTGCGAGGAAGTGCTCGACCGGTGCGTTGATCATCACGATGTTCCAGCGCCGGTCCACGACCAGCGCCGGAAAGGGCTCGTGCGCACGCAGGACCCGTGCCACTGCGTCCCGAACGGCTGACATGTCCGGCTCGTCGAGTGGCCGCTCGCGATACCGGGGTGCGAACCCGGCCGCCACCAGCAGACGGTTGCGGTGCCTCAGCGGCACGTCGAGCTGGGCTGCGAGCCGAAGCACCATGTCGGCACTCGGCCGGGAACGGCCCGTCTCGACGAGGCTGACGTAGCGTGGCGAAACGCCAGCCGCCAGCGCGAAATCGAGCTGGCTCAGCCGTCGACTATGCCGCCACTCGCGCAACATGCCGCCTACTGTCTCCACCCATCGACCCTAGTCGCCGTCGGCCGGCGCGGTCCATGAACTCCGAGTTCATCGACAGTCCCGAGCCGCGCCGCCACACTTCCGGACATGAGCACTGACAACAAGGAACTGGTCCTCACCTGCCTGGAGCTGTACGGCAAGAGCGACCTTGATGCAGTCGCACCCCTCCTGCGCGATGACTTCGTGGATCACGGGCTGCCGTTCCGGACCTCGACGAAGGAGGATTGGATCGCGGCAGCGCGGAAACTGCCCCTCACCGAGTTGCGGATCGACATCCGCCGCCTCGTGGCTGAAGGCGACTACGTGACGATGTTCTCCCGGCGGTGGCTGCCGGGAGGCGGTCTCGACATCGCGGTGGCAGACGTTTTCCGTCTGCAGGACGGCTTGATCGCCGAGCGCTGGGAGATCGTCGAACCGATCGCGGCTGACACTCCCAATCCGGTGGCAACTTTGTGAGCCGACCCGGGCAACCAGCCGTGCGCGGGCCCGGCTGGGCCGTACGAGCCGTGTCGCGCTGGCCCAGGTGACGCCACCGGACTGTGTGGACCGCACCGGCCAGGAGGCGCGGACACGCCGGCGGCGGGTCTGTCTCCGCGCACTCGGTGCTCCGCGGACCGGAGCGCCAATCCAGTCTCCGCGGAGCGATTCTGCCCGCTGCGGTGAAGCGCTGCGTCGTCCACTCGCCGCCCCGTATTGAACACGTTCAATTTTCCTGACAGGATGGCTGATGCGGCAGAGCCCACGGGCGGGCCGCGTTCATACGTCATGTCACCAGGGGGCTGAGCTGTGGACGAGGGCACACCGTGGAGGAATCTGGGCACCATCGGGCTGCGGCTCCTCGACCTGACCGTGCGCTACTGCCTGACCTTCGCCATCACGTGGGCAGTCGCGACAGCCGCTCTCCCCGCAGACACGGACGTTCCTGGCACCGGCCTGGAGTTGTTCCCGTTCATCGGGGTCCCCTCCATCCTGATCAGCTCGGTGTACGCGGTGGCCAGCACCCGCACGGGTATGGCGTTCCGGCTGCCCCTGGCGGGACTTTTGCTCCTTCCCACGTGGCTCCTGCTCTTCCAGAACTTCATGGCACTGCTGGTCATCCCCGTGCTGGGGCAGCTCCTGTTCGCGCTGTGTGTCATGCGGGCCCCGATGCCCGGACCCTCCCGGCTGCGACGGCGGGCAGCGGTGGCCCTGGCAGCCTTGGCGGCTCTGACCGGCTGCGGCCCCTACACGTACGTCGAGACACCCACGCTCGATGGCATCACGACCGCCGAGGCCGTGGGGGCCTGGCGCTGTATCGAGGGCACGGAACTGATCCTGCGGACTGACGGATCGGCCGCCATCACTTTGCTGGACGGCCAGGACTTCGACTTCGACGACGGCTGGCGGCTCTCCGGTACGGGGAACTGGAAACTGACCGACAACCCCGCCGGGGGGCAAAGGCTGCGCGTGACCCTCACGTCCCGCACCGCCTCAGCGGTCCGGCAGGACGCGGAGGTGGCGGGCACGCTCCAGGAGGGCCCTGGTCCGGCGCCCGAGACCTACACGTGGACCTTCTACATGCGCCGCGACACACATCGGGAGCTCCAGCTGTACTTCTTGTTCGGCGACCCCGATTCGGGGAGTACGTACGTGATGGAGAGGAAGCGGGCCGGGGCCGGGACGGGCGCGGGCGAACCGACGTCATCCCTGCCCGGCCGGCCGGGAGGCTGAGGACATCCATCGCCGGCGGAGGGCGTGACGCCAACGCCCGGGCATGGGCCCGGCAGGCCAGTGCACTCTCACTCCGTCACGCGAACCACTGGTGCGTGCCGCCTGGCTCTCCGCCGGTCAGCACATCAACGCGGCCGGGGCCCCGCCGCGCCCCGATCACCGGGAGATCGCCACGCGCGTCGATCTCAGCGGCTGACGGAGCAGCCCGCGCGTGACGGGGCCGGCGGCCCGCTGCGGACTTCGCAGCCCGCCGCCCGGCGAGGCCCGACATGGTCGGGTCGCCGGGCGGCGGGCACGTGACACGGGCCCGCGTCAGCTGGGCCGCCCTTCCCGTGCCCACCCTCGCCCTCGGGTCACTTTCGCCAGAACAGGTGGTGCGTAACGCCGCTCGGGCTGGGAACGACGTCGAGGTGGAACCTGTCGAGGAGCTCATCGGGTGACCCCCAGAGCCTCACGCCTGACCCGAGCTCCATCTCCGAGACCGCCACATGCATGGTGTCGACGAGGTCGGCGTCGAGGAACTGCCGGATGGTGGTGGCCCCGCCGCCGAGCCGGACGTCCTTGCCCTGTGCCGCTTCCCGCGCCTGTGCGAGGACCTCGGCCGGGTCGCCGTCGACGAAGTGGAACGTCGTGTCGGAGAGTGTGAACGAAGGACGCGTGTGGTGGGTCATGACGAACACCGGGGTGCGGAACGGGGGCTCGTCGCCCCACCAGCCGCGCCAGTCATGGTCGTGCCAGGGCCCGCGCTGGGGCCCGAACTTGTTGCGGCCCATGATCTCGGCGCCGATGTTGCGCGCGTAGTCCCGCGTGAAGTAGTCGTCGAGGCCCCGGCTTCCCCCGGGGTCGGTGCGCATGGGCCAGCTCGCCGTGGCGCCGGCCCAGGCGAACAGTTTCCCGGGATCGGCGTGGCCGAACGGACGCTCGAAGCTCTGGTCCTCACCGGCACCGATTCCGTCACGCGAGACGTTGAAGTTCTGGACTCTCAGCAGCTGAGTCACATCGTTCTCCTGTGTGGTCGACAACGGTGGTGAGACTCCCCGAGCCGCGAAAACTCATCGCCGAGTCCGTGACCCGCCGGAAACGGGCCGTCGGGCTCGGCGGTGGGTCATCCCCTGGTGGGCGGGCGCCAGACCGTGAAGTCACTGATGTGGAAGTGACTGGTGACGGTACGGAAGGCGAAGTGCCCGCTCGTGTAGGCGTCCGGGTCGCGGTGGTCGAAGACCAGTTGGTCGTTGTTCCACCACTGGACGGCCGATCCGTCGGAGACGATCCTGACCCGGTGGGGCTCGTTGGCCGTCAGGAGCGGCCGAGTGTAGTCGTAGAGCAGTGGGCGGTTGTCCGGCTCGCCGACGTAGCGGCGCATACGGGTGGTGGTGTTGCCGTTCGCTCCGTACCCGACGTAGTACGTCTTGAGGTAGTTGTACTCGTCGAGGCGGCCGCCCCGCGGGGTGGCGAAGAGGTCGTCCGGGGAACGTACGTCCGTGGCGTTCCAGAAGTTGTTCAGGTCCGACACCCGGTCGTTCGGGCCCCCCTGCGAGACCGGCGTCGCGGTGTACTCGATCTCGTACGGTCCCTTCAGTTTCTGGCCGAACCAGACTGTCGCGCCGCTCGGTACGTCGATGTCCAGGATGCCGTCGGCGGCTGTCACCGCGCCGCCGTCCTGGAGTTCCGAGCGCCATTGCGCTGTTCCGGAGCGGAAGGTGTCGGTGGCGGTCCGGGTCCAGGCGCGGCCGGGGCCGGTGTCGGTGCGGATCGCGGGGTTGCGCGGGTCCCTGGAGCTGAAGCCGAGGTAATAGTCGGTGAACGTCGACTGGAGGTAGCCGCGCACCGTCCAGCCGAGGCGGTAGGCGGGGTTGTGGGCGAGCGTGTAGAGGCGGGTGCGGGTGGGCTCGGTGGTCGTGTAGAGGCGCAGTGCGGTGCGGTCGTCGGTCTCGGCGAGGATCTCCTCCCGCCAGTCGCCGAGGACGTCTCCGTAGAACGGCGTCGCGTTGCGGGCCGCGGAGACGACGCCGGACGGGTCGAAGATCCGGACGGACGTCTCGGTCTTCGGGTCCCATTTCTCGACGTACGTGCTGTCGAGCAGCTCGGCGCCCTTGTCCCCGTCCCACCAGATACGGAAGTTGACGCTGGGGGTGGTCGTGGAGACCTTGCCGTCCCGGACGTTACGGACGCCCGCACCGGGCGCGGTGACGTCGGCGGTCGAGGTCCAGTACTCCAGGCCGCGGTGGCGGGGATCGATGTCGGCGGCGGTGCCACGGCCGACATCGAGGTCTGCGTCGCTTGCCGGGTTCTCCGGATGGGCCCCGGTGGTCAGCCGCTTGCCGGTGTCGGCGTCGTAGTAGTACCAGGGGAAGCGGGAGACCACGCCGAGCTCGGACTGCTGGATCGCGAACCCTTCGAGTCCCGGGCGCCCGGGGTCGAGGTCCGCGACGTGGAAGCGGTCGCCGTGGCCGGCGCCGTCGACGACGTAGCGCAGGGTGCCGTCGCTGTTGACGACGTAGTTGCCGTCGGCGATCTCGTCCTTGCCGTCCTGGTCGACGTCCACGACGCGGATCTGGTGGAAGCTCGTGGCGCCGCTCTGCACGGTGGCCACGTACCTCCAGCGTCTGCTCAGCTCGCGGCCGTCGAAGTCCCAGGTCTGGAAGAGGGTGCGGAACGCGCCACGCTTGGCACCGACGCGGGTGACCAGCTTCGTGACCAGGCTGGGGTGCACCCCGTCGAGGTACGCCACACCGAAGTGGCCGCCGGAGGGGCCGTCCGCGGTGAAGTCGTCGGGAACGGGCTGCCGAGTTCGCTCCGTACCGTTCTCACCGTCGATGACCGAGACGAACTGTTGCGCGGGAGACTGTGCCTCGACCTTCGCACCATCGGCGAAGGTGGTGCCGTCGGCGGTGTGGACGAGGACTTCGGCCTTGCCGTCGCTGTCGAGGTCGTAGACGGTGACGTTGTCGTCGTTGCGGTAGCCGCCGATGGCGGTCGAACCGCTGATGGCCGCCGGTGCGGGGTCGTTGGCGCCGTTGCCCGCGACCTGGGTGTACGAACCGGGTCCCTGGTCGACACGCCACAGGCGCCGTCCGGCGAGGGTGTACGCCTCCAGCAGGTCGGGCCTGTCGCGTGAGGCGGAGAGACGGCTGACGACGAACTCGTAGCGACCGTCGCCGTCGAGGTCACCCGGCCAGGCGTGCTGCACCGTGTAACCGTCGGCATCGGCCAGCGGTATCTCCGCATAGCCGTCGGCGAGGGAGAGCGCGGGGGCGCCGGCCTTCTGCTCCCGGCCGTCCACGACCGCGCGCACGGTGTAGGTTCCGCCGCCGTCGCTGCGGTCCTGATACGTGGTCGACGCGGTCACGGGCCTGTGGTTGAGCCGTTTGCCGGCTTTGTAGACGTTGAAGGAGACATCGGCCCCGTACTCGGTTCCCAGCAGCCTCCAACTCAGGAAGGTGCCCTTTGCCGAAGGCACAGCGACGAGTCCCCGGTCGAGGTTCTCCAGAATCCGGCGGGGTTTCGCATGGCCGTCGGTACCGGCGTAGGCCGCGGCTGCCGGCGGCGTGGACAGAAGCCCGGCGAGGACCGCGGCGGCACTCAGCGCCGCGATTCTTCGGTAACGGGAAGGGATGGTGTGCATGACGATGGTGACTCCTTGCGAGCACGGGGTAAGCGCTTGCTGCAAGGATGGTCGTCGCCGTGGTGTGGTGTCGATCTTTTGGGCCGTGCCGCCACACGACCGCAACGGTGCGCACACAAAGAGCGGGGTGCGGACCGAGTGGGGGCAGGGGGAGGGGCACATGGCAGGCGCTGATGAGCCCGAGGCCGGCATGCCGCGCGTGGTCGAGGCGTTGGACGGCGCGGTCTCTCTCGAAGCCTGCACTCGATCCCCACCAGCACCTCGAACCGGAGAGGCGTCGGCCCTCGCGTCGGCTGAGAAGCGAACTGCCACGATCGGAAGCCTCCATGACACCGCGACGAACGCAGTGACCAGCCCTTGCTGTAGTCAGAAACTCCCGCCCCACCCACCAAAGCGCCCCACCCGTCAAAGGGCCCACCAGCAATACAAGCGGAATCCCGCTGAGCGGGCTCGGCTGGCCAGGCCCGAGAGGCGGCCCAGCGCCCCGCTCGCGGTTTCGGCGGTGATGCCGTACTGCCGAAGCTCATCGGTCTCGGACCACGGCCCGGCCCTCTGCCTCGTCGCAGCTCAGACGAGTATCTGACTCGGTTCCTTGGGATCTGTTGATGCTCGCGGCGCGTGTGGACGCCGCTCTCCGGGCTCGTGATCGGCTCCTGCAAGGCGACGCCCGGCCCTCTGCGCGGTGTCGAGGAGGTGGCGCAGGCGGAGGCCGTCTGGGGCGACAGCGGTGACGAGCACGGCCGGTCCCACGAGGGGGGTGAGGACGGCTTGGCCGTCCCGTGGCGTGTCGCTGAGGAGTTGGACCTTGGGCGGCTTCTTCTCGAAGGCGGGGTCGACGATGAGGATCTGGCCGGTCGCTCGGTGGTCGGCGAGGACCGCTGGGCCGTCCCAGCCGGGTGCGCCCGGACCGTATGCGGCCTCCTGGTCCAGGAGTACGTGCCCGCCGCGTCGCACGGTGAGCCGGGTGGCCACGCGGCCGGAAGGTTCGCCGGTGCGTCCGAGTACCTGCTCTTCGCGCAGCATGAACCGTGCGGTGGGGGCGAGGTCGATGGTCCAGGTCTGGCGCAGATTACTGCCGGCCGCACAGATCAGCGGTTTGGGAAGCCAGCGCAGCTCCGCGTCTTCTGCCACGGTCAGGTGTACGTCGTAGCTGGCGTGCTGCGTTGTGGGGCCGCGTAGGGCGAGGGTCGCGGCGGCGGACGTGATGTGGAGTGTCGCGCCCTGCCGGGCGGTGGCTTCGATACGCAGACGGTCGCCACCAAGAGGGGCACTCATGGCGCCGACGACGCACACACGTGCCTCGGTGCCGCGTGAGCGCAGGCGACGGAGCTCGAAGGGTCCATCGCCGTCGAGGACGGGCAGGGTGGTGGTGCCGCGGCTGACGGCCGCCGTGATGCGGGCGGTGGCCCGTACTCCTGGGGCAGGGGTGTCGTGAGTGGTGGGTACGGCTTGTTCGGTGGTGGAGGTCATGCCGGGCCCGCGGTCCAGTGGGCGAGGCGTTCGCGAATCCAGTCTGCGACCGGTTTGACGCCGCCCTCCTCCTTGAGGGAAGTGAAGACGACGGGGAGGTCGCCGCGCTGGGCCTCGGCATCGCGGGCCATGGCCTCCAGGTCCGATCCGACGTACGGGGCGAGGTCGGTCTTGTTGACGACGAGCAGGTCGGCGGTGGTGACGCCGGGACCGCCCTTGCGTGGGATGTCGTCGCCGCCCGCGACGTCGATGACGAAGATCTGGCTGTCCACCAATCCCTTGGAGAAGGTGGCGGTCAGGTTGTCGCCACCGGACTCCACCAGCACCAGATCGAGGAAGCCGACCTCCTCCTCCAAGTCCTCGACGGCTTCGAGGTTGGCGGAGATGTCGTCACGGATGGCGGTGTGAGGGCACGCGCCGGTTTCGACGGCCTTGATGCGCTCAGGTGGCAGGACCGCTTCG
This sequence comes from Streptomyces sp. NPDC058620, assembly GCF_042717135.1. NCBI lineage: Bacteria > Bacillati > Actinomycetota > Actinomycetes > Kitasatosporales > Streptomycetaceae > Streptomyces > Streptomyces sp. NPDC058620. The sequence goes on along the minus strand of NZ_JBHXQO010000020.1, from coordinate 29,884 downwards.
CGCAGCAGGAAATCGGCGTCCTCGCGGGTGTAGATGTCGTTGGTGACCACGGCGATGGACACGTCGGTGCGCAACGCCCGGCACAGGGCGGCGACGGTGGCGGTCTTGCCCGAGCCAACCGGTCCGCCCAGACCGATGCGCAGGGCGCGTCGGCTGCCGTCGGCGTGCTTCGGGCCGGATGCGCTGTACGTGTGCCGGTGGGGGAACTTCTCGTCGAGATCGTGTCCGAGGTGCATACGTCACTCCTGTCTGGTGTGTCGTGCCGTGTCGTGGTGAGTGGTCAGGAGGCGAAGAGGCGTACAGGCCAGGCGGCGTGTTCCTGCGCGGTGATGTCCAGCAGCGGCGCGGAGGCGGCGGGCAGCACGTCGATCCCCTCCTCGGCGATGCGGCCGGCCGCTGCTGCGGCGGCTGCGGCGATCCGGTCGAGGTCCGGGGCCAGACGGGCCAGGACAGCGGTGGCATCGAACGGATCCAGGCTCAGGAGCCGTACCGTTGCCGTAGCCGGCGCGCTGACGGTTTCGTACACCGCCGTATATGCGGCGTCCAGTGGCGCGAGCCCGGCCGACCGGGCGGCCATGCCCAGCACCACTGGCTGGTGCGCGCCCCGCGGCCGGGCCGAGGCGAGCGCGTCGAGTTCGGCCGATGGCCAGGTGGCGCGGGCAGCCCGCATCATCTGCCGGCCGAGTCTGCGGGCGCTGGTCCGCAGGGCCGGCACCGGGGTGCGGGCGTCGGCGGCCCCGTCCAGGGCCAGCGGATCGTGCCCCTCGGTGGCCGCGGCGGCCAGTGCCGCCGCGACCAGGCCCGTCGTGTGCAGCCGTCCCCTGCAGTAGTCCTCCAGCGAGTCCGCATCCCTGATACGGCCCGCGGCCACGGCCGGTTCGGCTCCGCCGGAGTGGGCGTGCCCTCCGGCGGGGAACCGGCCGTCGGCCAGGATGAGCAGCGCGGCACGGTTCATCATTCGTCCTCTTCTGTGCTGGGCTCGGGTTCTGCGTTCCCGGAGGGTGCACTCGTCGGTCAGAAGAGGAAGTACCTCTGCGCCATGGGGAGTTCGGAGACGTAGGCACGGTCGACGATCTGGCCTTCGACGAACGTCGTCACGTCCGTCACCTTCGCCCCGCCGACGACGACCTCGTAGGTGTCGGGGTCGATACGGACGTCGGGGGTGGCGTTGTTCTCCTTCATGTCGGCCTTCTTGACGGCGCGCGTGTCCTTGATGGCCCTGAACTGCTTGCTCAGCTTGCAGTCCTCGGACAGGCCGTTCCTGATGGCCCGTTCGGTGACGAAGTTGTAGGAGATGGAGCCGGGTGTGAGGCCGGTGGCCCCCCACATGGGGCGTGGCAGGACCGGCTGGGGGGTGGGGATGGATGCGTTGGCATCGCCCACCTGCGCGTACGCGATCTGCCCGCCTTTGATGACCAGGTGCGGTTTGACCCCGAAGAACTTCGGCTCCCACAGCACCAGGTCCGCCAGCTTGCCCGTCTCCACCGACCCGACGACGGCGTCGATCCCCTGGGCGAGGGCCGGGTTGATGGTGTACTTCGCGACGTACCGGCGGGCGCGCCGGTTGTCGGCCAGGGGCGGTTCGGCCTCCGGCGTCGTTTCCACCGGTGTCTTACCCTTCGGTTCGGCCTGCGGCTTGTCCAGCGGCTGGTCTTCCTTGAGGAAGCCACGCCGGGCCTTCATGACGTGCGCGGTCTGCCAGGTGCGCATGATCATTTCGCCGATGCGGCCCATGGCCTGGGCGTCCGAGGACATGATCGAGATGGCGCCGAGGTCGTGGAGGATGTCCTCGGCGGCCATCGTGGAGGGCCGGATCCGGGAGTCCGCGAAGGCCAGGTCCTCTTCGACCTTCGGGTTGAGGTGATGGCAGACCATCACCATGTCGAAGTGCTCCTTGACCGTGTTGACGGTCAGCGGCCGGGTGGGGTTGGTGGAGGCGGGCAGTACGTTCGGCTCGCTCACCATCCTGATCATGTCGGGGGCGTGCCCGCCCCCGGCACCCTCGACGTGGAAGACGTGAATGGAGCGGCCGTCGATGGCATCGATGGTGTCCTGGACGAAGCCGGCCTCGTTCAGCGAATCGGCGTGGAGCGCCAGCTGGACGCCCGTCTCCTTGCAGACCTCCAGGCACCTGTTGATGACGGCCGGGGTGGCACCCCAGTCCTCGTGGATCTTCAGGCCGATGACTCCGGCGTCCACCTGGTCGAGCATGGACTCCTTCGACATCGTGGCGCCCTTGCCGAGCAGCCCGATGTTCACCGGAAAGCCGTCCAGCGCCTCAAACATACGGTCGATGTGCCAGGAGCCCGGTGTGACCGTGGTGGCCGTGCTGCCCTCCGCCGGGCCCGTCCCGCCGCCGATGAGCGTGGTGACACCCGCTGCCAACGCCTCACCGACCTGGTCCGGGCAGATGAAGTGGACGTGCGTGTCGATCCCGCCGGCGGTGAGGATCCGCCCCTTTCCGGCGATGACCTCGGTGTCCGGGCCGATGACGAAGTCGGTGGGCTTCGGACCGATGCCGTTGTGACTGACCCCGCCCTCGTGCAGAGGGTTCATGGTCTCGGGGTTGTACGCCTTGCCGAGGGCGACGATGTTCCCGTCACGGATGGCAACATCGGCCTTGACGACGCCCCAGTGGTCCAGGACCACCACGCCGGTGATGACCGTGTCCGGGGGCACCTCGGCAGTACTGCCACCCGACGTGCCCGTCATGCCCTTGCCCGGGTCACGGGGCACGACGGACTGACCCATCGACTCCCGGATCACCTTGCCGCCACCGAAGACCATCTCGTTCCCGCTGCGCCCGGGGCCTCCCGACCAGTCGTCCTCGCTCAATGATGGACATCCATCCCCCTCAGTAACTGACCCGATCAGTAACTGCCCCGATCTGTAACTGACCCGAGCGATCGGCTGGGCTGGATCGCGAGGAGTGACACGAGGGAGTGCAGCGTCGCTGTCCCGCCGGGCCGGGGACCGGCTCCGCCGTATCAGGAGCGTGGAGGCAGCCGGTGCAGGCGTACGTCGAGCAGACGGGCGCCCGCCACCTCGGCGGTCATGTACGTGCAGTGCGGCTGCCTCCGCCGGTCGGTCGGTGACCCCGGATTGAGCAGCCGCAGGCCGCCTGGGGCCGTGGTGTCCCAGGGGATGTGGCTGTGGCCGAACACAAGGACGTCGACGTCGGGGAAGCGTTCCGCGCAGCGCCGCTCACGGCCCTGGGAGGCGCCCGTTTCGTGTACGACACCGAAGCGGACCCCTCCGCACTCCACCCGGGCCACCTCGGCCAGCCGGGCTCTCAGCTCCGGCCCGTCGTTGTTGCCGAAGACGCCGACAAGGCGCTGTGCACGGGCCTCGAACAGATCCAGCGTCGCCGAGTCCACCCAGTCGCCGGCATGAAAGACGACGTCGGCCCTCTCGATCTCTCCGAGCAGGAGGGGAGGCAGTTGCCTGGCCCGCTTGGGCACGTGCGTGTCAGACGTAAACAGCAGACGCACAGGTCACACTCCGGGGCTCAGGAAGCGACGTCGGACCGGGCACTCACCCGGAGTGCCCGGTCCGCCCTCACCCTATTTCGTTCTCGTTCTCGCTCTCGCCGTCAGCGGGTGACGACGTGCCGCTCATCAGGAACGCAATGCGTCATCGTCAGGCCCTCGACATCACGCGACGGGTTCTCGCCGAGCCGGGCGAGACGTTTGCGGTCGTCGTCCGACAGGTCCTGGCCGGCCAGGGGCCGCAGTCCCGCCACATCCTGGGGGGTGATGCCCAGCCCGTCGCCGACCCGACGGCCGAGATCGTTCTCGACGAGGAGGAAATGCCAGACCATCCGCTCCTGCACCGCTCGTGGGCACTCGGAGAGCTGGCCGATGAAGTTGGCCACCAGGTCGTCCCGCTCCCACTCCTCCATGAGGAGATAGCGCTGCCCGGCCTGCAGATAGTCGTTGGTCCGGGGAATCCGCTTGCGGGTGAGGCGGCCACGGATTTCCGGCCCCTGCTCGTCGTGCGTCGGATACCGGGCCTCGCGCAGCCCGCCGGTGATGGAGGGCTCGTAGTTGACCTCCGGGTTCGTGCCGTGGTGACCGTTGTCGTACGCCATCAGCCCGTCGCGCTGATTGGTGGCCACGTGCGCGTTCTTCGCCCGGTTCACGGGGAGTTGCAGATAGTTCGGCCCCACCCGGTAGCGCTGGGTGTCGCTGTAGGAGAAGGTCCGTCCGACCAGCATCTTGTCGTCGGAGAAGTCCAGCCCGTCGACCAGTACACCGGTGCCGAAGGACACCTGCTCGTTCTCCGCGAAGTAGTTGTCCGGCACCCGGTTCAGCACCATCCGGCCCACCGGCTTCGGCGGGAAGTCCTGCTCGGGCCAGGTCTTCGTGTCGTCCAGGGGATCGAAGTCCAGCTCGGGATGGTCGTCGTCGGACATCATCTGCACGACCAGTTCCCACTCGGGGTGGTCGCCGCGCTGGATGGCGTCGTAGAGATCCTTCGTCGCGTGGCCCAGCTCCTGCGCCTGTACGTTCGCCGCGTCCTCGGCGGTCATGCTGCGGACGCCCTGCCTGGGCAGCCAGTGGTACTTGACCAGCACGGAATCCCCTTCGGCGTTCACCCACTTGTACGTGTTGACGCCGAAGCCCTGCATATGGCGGTAGTCGGACGGGATGCCCCGCGGACTGAACAGATTCACGAGCATGTGCATGCTCTCCGGCGTCTGCGACATGAAGTCGAAGATGCGCCCCGGCTTCTGCTCGTGGGAGACCGGGTCGGGCTTGAGCGCGTGGATGACGTCGGGGAACTTGATCGCGTCCCGGATGAAGAAGACGCCGAGGTTGTTGCCCACGAGGTCCCAGTTGCCGTCTTCCGTGTAGAACTTGACGGCGAACCCACGGGGATCGCGCGCCGACTCCGACGAGTCGCGGCCGCCGATCACGGTGGAGAACCGGACGGCGACGTCGGTGCGCTTACGCGCCTCCTGGAACAGTTTGGCGCGGGTGTAGCGGGAGATGGGCTCGTCGCCCCACTTTCCGTACGCCTCGAAGTAGCCGTAAGTCGTTACGCCCCGTGCATGCACCACACGCTCCGGGATACGCTCCCGGTCGAAGTGGCTGATCTTCTCCAGGAACTGGTAGTTCTCCAGGGTGGCCGGGCCCCGCGCCCCCACCGTGCGCTGATTCTGGTTGTCGAAGACGGCATGACCCTGCCGGTTCGTTAGTGCCGGCCGGTCGTCGTCCGGGGCCGGCCCTGAGCTCGCTACGTCTGTCACAGCCAACCGCTCCTTCTCGCTGTCCCAGGAATGCGGTGGCGCGCCGGCACCCGGAGGACCGGACACCGGGACAGGAGAAGACAACCCCGCGCCCGGCTCCGGCAGCGCCGTCGGCGCTCATCCCGCAGACGGGTCTCCAATGCCCTCATGCTCTCTCCGGCCCGGCGACCTCACCACCGCAGAGGGCGAACGGGGCAGCGATTCGCTCGGGGGCTTCATATTGCGCTTGTAGCGCTGGGCGCCGGCGAAGTCGTCGGTGTCGCACGACGCCGGGGAGCTGGCCGCACAGGTTCACCGGACCTGTGCGGCCCCTCGCGGCTGGTCGACCACCAGGTCATCACCTCGCTGGTGGACTCACCGGAGTTTGCCGAGCCGCACCGGGAGACAGCCGGCGCCCCTACGTCGCCGCCATCCGGCCGGGCCACAGCCATACGGGAAGCCCGCATCACCCGCGTACGTGATCCGAGACCATGCCCAGGGCATCGCACAGTGGCGCTGCCGGCCGCCACGGACCCGACCTGAGCGGCGTGATTCAGCGCCGTCGTCCCTGGCTGGTGCCGCATCAAGCAACCCGACCTTGCCGTGCTCGGTGCGATCCGGACGCTCCCTGACGGGATCCCGATCCCCTCTGCGAGTCTGAACACATGACGATCAGACCAGGAGCAGCGGCCGACGCGCCGCGGATCGCCGCGCTCCACACGGACAGTTGGCGAGCTGCCTACTCAGGCATCATGCCCACCAGCTATCTGGAAGGGCCGCTGCTCGAAGAGCACGCCCACCTGTGGCGGACCCGACTACTCACCGACGAGCCGACTGCGGACGATGCCGCCGGGATGCCTCATCTGCTGGTCGCAGACGGCGCTGCCATGCAGTTGGGCGGCTTCGCCTACCTGATTCCGCAGGACGACGGTCGCATCCTTTTGGACAATCTCCACGTCACACCAGGACTCGTCGGTACTGGAATCGGCCGGCGCCTGCTGCGCCGAGGCTTCGCATGGGCGGCGGTTGAGCACCCGGGGCGGCCGGTCTATCTGGAAGTTCTCAAGGAGAATGTCCGTGCGGCCACCTTCTACTCCCGCCAGGGCGGCCGTCCCACCGCAGAACGCACAGAGCGATTCCCCGCCGGGTTCGAACTCGCTGAGATCGAGTACACCTGGACCGCTGCGGACGTGACCGCCCTTGCCGACCACTGCGGCGGATAGACGGCTCGGGCTTTCCCTCAAACAGTGCAGGGCGGATCTGGCGGTGGTCGCCCGGCTCAGCGGGTGAGCACGACCAGGACTTCATACCGCGTCCGCCGTGGGCCGGGATGCGGAAGGTGGTCTACCCGGATTCATGGGTCTACCTGAGCTTTCAACGACACCGGTGCCGACTTCGCCGACGACGTGGATAAGGCAGCCGCGGAAGAACGCGAGCCCATGATCCGCAGCGTACTCAGACGCGCCGCCGGCCGTCCGGACCACCTGGATGCCCCCGGCGCCGAGCGAGCCGTGGCCGCGGCAGCGCTGGTTGTCGCCCAGCACCCTGACGGCGAGCCGACGTGTTCGATCATGGGCCCATCGGAGCAGCTACCTGACTTACCGAAAGGTGCTGCTCACGCCGCTCTCGCCGTGTGTCAGACAAGGCGCTCGGGGATGGCTGCGAGTAGGTCCTCGTACTGGACGAACAGGCGTGGGACGGGGGTCCCGGCAGGGGCGTGGGTGTCGGCCTCGGCGAGTGCGGTCCAGCAGGCGGCCGTGAGCTGGCGGGCGTGGGCCCCGGGCCAGGGCTGGGGGAGGAGCTCGGGGGGCAGGAGGGGGTCCGGTTCCATGGCGTGGGTGAAGGCCGCGGCGAGCTGGATGGCCATGGCCAACCGCTCGGACCCGGTGGGGCTGTCTGGCTGCGTGAGCCGGTCGAGACAGACCTGGGCGAGGCCGGCGAGGCGGTCGTGGCGGGCGGCGATGTCGTCCAGGGGCCAGAGGGCGGCGGCCAGGGCGGACGGGTGATCGAGGCCCCCGACGCGTAGGTCGGTGCTGGTGAGGCAGGTGACCGCGTGGGCGACGTCGAGGTGGCGGGCCTGGGCTTCGACGAGCTCTTCGATGGGGTTCGCGCTGACGTAGAGGCCGCTTTGGACCGGGGCGGCACCGAGGTGGCGCAAGGTGTCGCGCAGGGTGTCGCGGGAGGTCCTGTTCGACTCGGGGATGGCGAAGGCGAAGAGGTGCCAGACACCGTCCCAGGCAGCGAGCCCGTGGTCCTGGCGGTAGGCGTGGCGGACGTAGGCGACGTTAGGGGTGATCGAGCCGGTGGCGTCGGCGACCGCCTTCAACAGGGCCTTGCGTCCGCGGCCTTCGTGGGTGAAGCGGCCCTCGGCGACGAGCCGCTTGATGCAGAGGCGGACCTGTTGGTCGGTCATGCCGAGAAGACGGGCGACAGCGTAGAGCTCACCGGCGTCGACGGTGCCGTCCTCGCGGACCAGGGCGTGGACGAGTAGTCGGGTGGCGACGGGCACAGGGACGGGGCCATCCGAGTCGCTCCGCGTGCCCATCGGGGTGTTCGGGAGGGTGCTCATCATGCCTCCCGGCGGTTCGTCGAGACGGCCTGCGTGACGGGCCGGTGCATGGTCGTGACGGCGCCGAAGCCCATCAGGTTGCGCAGGTACGGGGTCTTCTCGGTGTGTACGGCGACGAAGTCGTGCCGTTCGTACAGGGCGCGGGCACGCGGGTTGACGTCGATGACGTCGAGACGAATACGCCGGCAGTAGTGCTCCGCGGCCACGGCCGCGATCTCGCGCAGCAGGAGGCCGCCGATGCCTTTGCCGCGGTGCTCCGGGGCGACGGCGATGCCGTCCATCACGAGTTCGCCCTCGGCGGGTCGCCGCTCCATTAGGACGAGAAGAGTCAGGCGGGGTAGTCCGCGCAAGGTCCCGTACGTGGACAGGATGTCGCCCGCGCCGCCACCCATCAGCCCGCGTTCGTTGAGTTGGTAGCCGGCCACCCCCGCCACCTCGCCGTCGACGACGGCGACCACACCTCGGTCGTGGTGGAGATGAGCCGCGAGGAAGGCGCGGGCCTTGTCCGGTGGGTTGAGGGCGGCGCCGAGCTTCCGCCCGAAAGCCTCCCAGTACAGCGCGGCCACACGCGACTCACTGCCCTTGGGCACGCCCCTGCATACCCCCGGGCCATCCGCATTCTCCGGTCTGCGTGCCTTCTTCGGGGCGTCCACCGGTTCCATCGGCATTCCTTCCGCGGGCGGGCCGAGGCGCCTGCCCTTGCACTATCGACCCTACTACGCTCATGCTGGATACGAGCGTATCGGAATCGATAGTTTTCCTGGGGGAGAGATGAGCCGACAGATAACACCGCTTGTGCGGCGTCGCTGGCGCGTCCTCGTGTGGTCGCTGGTCGCCGTGCTGCTGGCGGGCGCGGGGCTCGGCGGTGTCGCGGTCTGGCAGAACACCTACGCGTTACGGGAGGAGCGCATCACCGTGCGTCACGACGGACGGCTGCTGGACGGCGTCCTGGCGCGGCCGCAGAACGGCGACGGACCTTTCGGGCTCGTGGTCTTCGTCCACGGCGACGGGCCCATCGATGCCACGCACGACACCTTCTACCGGCCGCTGTGGGAGTCGTTCGCGAAGGCCGGCTACGCCTCGCTCTCCCTGAGCAAGCCCGGCGTCGGCGCCTCCGAGGGGAACTGGCAGGACCAGAGCATGGACGACCGCGCGGACGAGACCCTCGCCGCGATCACCTGGGCCCGCACGCGTCCCGACATCGATGGCCGGCGCATCGGCCTGTGGGGGGCCAGCCAGGCCGGGTGGGTGCTGCCCAAAGTCACGGCCCGCGACCGCGCTGTCCAGTTCGTCATCGCGATCTCACCGGCCGTCGACTGGCAACAGCAAGGGCGCTACAACCTCCTCGCCGAACTGCGCAGGGACGGCGCCACCAAGGACGAGACACAAACGGCGCTGCGACGGCGCGAGACGACCCTGCGCCTGCTGCGGCAGGGCGCGGCCTTCGAGCAGTACCGCACCGCAGTCGACGACACCGACGGCATGACCGCCGAACGCTGGCGGTTCATCGCCAAGAACTACCGCTCCAACGCGAGCGAGGACCTGCGCGCCATGCGCGTCACACCCACGCTCCTGGTGCTGGCCGGGCACGACATCAACGTCGACGTCGCTGACACCGAGGCCGCCTACCGCCGCATCCTGCCGCCCGCCTCCCTGACGGTGCGGCACTACCCCAACGCCACCCACTCACTGGTCGACCACGCCGTCGAAGACTCCGAGCCGCGCCTCACCCTTACCGCCGTCTTCGCCCCCCGGCGCCTGTACGCCGCCGGATTCCTCGCCGACCAGCGCCACTTCGTCGAGCAGATCACCGACCGCAAGGGGACCGAGTGACCACCACGACCACCGCGCCCCCGTCCCGGGAGGCCGGACGCCTCGCCCACGTCGACGCCCTGCGCGGCTTCGCGCTGCTGGGCATCCTCATCGTCAACATCGGCTACCTGGCCTCCACCTACCACGGCACGGGCCTGGAGGACCCCGGCTTCGCCTCGCCGCTCGACGACGCGGTCCGATGGTTCGTCGCGGTGTTCTTCGAGGCCAAGTTCTTCCTGTTGTTCTCGTTCCTGTTCGGTTACAGCTTCACCCTCCAACTCTCCTCTGCCGAGCGGCACGGGGCACGCTTCGCCTCCCGCTTCCTGCGGCGCCTGGCCGGCCTGTTCGTCCTGGGCGCCCTGCACGCGGTCCTGCTGTTCCCCGGGGACATCCTCACCACGTACGCGGTGCTCGGCCTGATCCTGCTGGCCGCCCGTCGCCTGCGGCCCCGTACCGCCGTGCGCACCGCCGCCGCGCTCTTCGTCCTCACCGCCGCCGCATACGTCGTGCTCGCGCTCTCCGCCCACGCAGCGGGCGGCTCCGGATTGGACCCGGCCACAGCGGCCGGTGCCGAGCAGGCCGCCGAGGCGCTGCGCGGCGGCCCGGCATCAGTGGTCGCCACCCACCTGGAGCAGCTGCCCGACGTGCTGATCCTGCTCGTCTTCTTCCAGGCCCCGGCCGCCCTGGCAGCCTTCCTCATCGGTCTCGCCGCAGGAAGGCGCCAGGCACTCGGGGACATCGCCCGCCATCGCGGGACGCTGGGCAGGCTCCAGCGGACGGGCTTCACGCTGGGGCTGCTCGGCGGTGTCGTCTACGCCCACGCGAGTCTGGAGCACCCGGGCGGCGCGTACCAGATCCTCGCCCTGGGCATCGACGTCGTCACCGCCCCGCTGCTGGCTGCCGCCTACGCCGCGACGGTCCTCCGGCTCGCCTGCGGCCGGAACGCGGACCGGCTGATCGCGTTGCTCGCCCCGGCGGGCCGCATGACCCTGACCAACTACCTCACCCAGTCCCTCGTTTGCGCCCTGCTGTTCACCGGCTACGGCGCGGCCCTGGTCGGCGATGTGCCTCCCTTGGGCGTCCTGGTCATCGCCCTCGTGCTTTTCACAGCGCAGGCAGCCGCGAGCCGCTGGTGGCTGCGCCTGTACCGCTACGGCCCGCTGGAATGGCTGTTGCGCGCCTGGACCACCCTGACCTGGCCGCCCCTCCGTCGAGGCGAGGCCGCCCCGCGCTGACCGCCACCCCGACGCAATCCTCTTCGCGATCGTCATCGTCGTCTGGATTCAAGATCCAGTGCGTTCCCGTCGCCAAGGGGCCAAGACTCGATGTCGCGGTAGTGGATCGGCCCACGGCTACGGCCGACATTGCTGCCGACCAGGTGCAGACGTTCGGCAGGCCATCGGCGGCCTGTGAATCCGGAGAGTCCTTCGGCGATCTCTGCTGCCGAGGACCGATCTCCTCGGGCGCGGGCCAATGTCAGGTGTGGGCGCAGGGGCCGTTCCTCGAAGGCGATACCGCAGCTCTTGACCGCGGTTCGCACATCGGCGGCGAGCATGTGCAGCTCTTCGAGGTCTCCCTCGATTCCGCTCCACAGCACCCGGTCGTCGAAGCTTCCGCTGCCGCGCAGTGCCAAACCGGGTGGCTGGTGGTCAGCTGCGAGCTTGGCGAGAGGTGGGCGCAGGAGCGGGACGGTATCGGCTGGTAGTTCACCGAGGAATGCCAGGGTGATGTGCCAGTCCTCGATGCGGTTCCACCTCATGTGAGGGTGTGTGTCATAGGCAGGGCGCAGCTGCCGGGCCAGTTCTTCTTTCGCGTCGTCGGGCGGGGCGAGGGCGATGAACACGCGAACGGTCGCGGGCTGAATCTGTTCGTTCACACCGGACTTAGTACAGCATTCGGGGTGGTTGAAGCGACGCTCAGACCATGCGGGAAGGCGTCTGTGGTCGCCGACTGCCCGAATGAGCCACTGGGCGGCAGGCGGAGACACCGCCCGGCCGCTGGTCTGTGGGCCCGGGGAGTCGAGGCCGAGGGGGGTCAGCACCCGGACGGACGCCGACCCCCTGCGTGCTACCGCGCTGCCCCTGCACACGGCCGTCTTCGACGCCTTCACTGCCGAGGGCTACGGCTGTACGACCACGCGGACCGTCGACTCCACCATCCCGGACACGGAGTTCTCCATCTATCTGCGCCAGAGCTTCCTGCTCACCCGAGGGAGCGGCCATGAAGGCCGCAGGAGCTGGAATTGACCTACCACAGCAACTCCGTCGGCTGCGAGATGTACGTCCGCCGGGCCGCGATGCATCAGAGGCAAAGCGCGCACACGGGCCGGCCGCTGTTACGCGGTCTTAGCGAGGCGACGGTCTCGGCGGCTTCCTGCGTGCAGAGCCCACCGGCATTCACATGAGGCACCCACCGTGCAGTACGGGGCCGTGCAGTACGGGGCCGGACGGGGGTTCGGCCGTGGGCGCGACGCACCTCGACTTGATAGGCAAGTGAACAGTTGCCTATTCTTTGGTCGTGGCCGACGACCTTTTCAAAGCCCTGGCCGACCCCACCCGTCGCACGATCCTCGACGAGCTCACGGAGAGGTCCGGACAGACACTGTTCGAGATCTGCTCCCGACTGAGCATGAAGCACCAGCTCGGCATCTCGCGTCAGGCCGTCTCCCAGCACCTTGCCGTACTGGAGGCCGCTGGGCTCATAGAGACCAGGCGGGAGGGCCGCTACAAGTTCCACGACCTGAACACAGCCCCGCTGCGGCGGATCGCCGAACGATGGCTCGTGCCCGACACGTCCGGACCAGAGAAGAGCACCCCATGAAGATCCACCTGACCAGCGTCTTCGTCGACGACCAGGCCAAGGCCGAGCACTTCTACACGGAGATCCTCGGCTTTGTGAAGAAGCACGATGTCCCGCTGGGTGAGAAGGACCGGTGGCTGACCGTCGTCTCGCCCGACGAGCCCGAGGGCACCGAGTTGCTCCTTGAGCCCGCAGGCCACCCGGCCGTCAGGACCTACCGCGACACGCTGGTCGCGGACGGCATCCCGCTCGCCCAGTTCGCCGTCGGCGACGTGCACGCGGAGTATCAGCGCCTGCACGGCCTCGGCGTCCGCTTCACCCAGGAGCCGCTGGAGATGGGCCCCGTCACCACCGCCGTCTTCGACGACACCTGCGGCAACCTGATCCAGATCGCGACCGAGCCGCAGTAGTCGTTGCCGTGCCGGGACGCCGGGCGGCCGATTCCGTGACCCGGTCCGCCTAGTCGGGGACTGGGCCACGGCTCGGGACACCGTCAGGCCGACCGCAGTTCGAACCAGTCGAAGGCAGGGGCACCCTGGGTCGCGTACATCCCGAGGACCCGGCCGGTGAAGCCGCCGGCGACCTCGGTGGTGAGGTAGCGGCCGTCGAGTTCGGCGAGGATCTCGAACTTCCCGCTTTCGGTCTCGTACCCGAGGCGGAGGGTGTCGGGGCCGCCGACGCGGAGGCCGGCCGGGAGCGGGCCCCCGGGCTCCGTGGGGCGGGCCGTGACGGTGGGCGGCAGGATCTCGGTGGTGGTGATGTCGACCCGTAGCGTCAACGGGCCCGGAGGCACAGCCCGTTCGGCGACGGTCTGACGCAACGGACCGATCCTGGCGACCGCCCGCACGGTGCCTTCGCCGGTCTCCACCTGGTAGTGGTGCGCCTCGTCGAGGCGCACGGCAATACCGCCCCGGTCACTCTCGCCCGCCTCGATACGTGTTCGCGCGCTGCAATCGGGATCGCGCTGGCGTCGGCCCACGAACACCGCGCCGGGCTTGTCCAGGCTGTCTGCGCGGGCGTGCAGCACCATGTGGCCCGGCCGGTCGTCGAGGCGTACGGTGCCCGGTTCGTGCCGCCTCAGTGACATCCAGCAGGGGGCGAGTACGGGAGCGTCGAAGTCGTCGCGAGCCGGCTCGGCAGGCCAGGGGTGCGGGGGCAACGCGGGTGCCTGGGCGCGGAGTTCCAGCGGTCCCGGCAGGGGCCACTCGTCCTCCCACCGGACGGGCGCCAGGAACGTCTCCCGGCCCATGCCGTGGAACTTCGGAGTGTCACCGCGCGGCCGGGTGCCGAGCAGAACCATCCACCACGTCCCGTCATGTGCCTGCACCAGATCGCCATGGCCGGTGTTCTGCACGGGATGACTCGTACTGCGGTGGGACAGCACGGGGTTGTCGGGGTGCGGCTCGAACGGCCCCGGCAGGGTGCGGGCACGGGCCACGGACATCGCGTGACCGCGTTCCGTGCCGCCCTCCGACAGCAGCAGGTACCACCAGTCGCCGATCCGGTACAGGTGCGGGCCCTCCGGGTACTGCAGCCCGCTGCCCGAGTACATGGCCACGGGCTCGCCGAGCAGTTCGCCCGTCTCCGGTTCGATGCGTACGCCGCGGATCCCGTCGTGCGAGAAGACGCACCAGCAGTGCCCCTCGTCGTCCCAGGCCAGATCGGGGTCGATCCCGGGTATGGCGACAGGTACGGGTTCGGACCACGGACCGGCGACGTCCTTCGCTGTCACCAGGACGTTGCCCGCTCCGGCGACCACGGTCGTGATCATCCAGAACCGTCCGTCGTGGTAGCGCAGTGTGGGCGCGTACACCCCGCACGAGGACGGGGCTTCGTCCGGCAGCGCCAGCTGCGAGGGCCGGTCCAGGGCGTGCCCGATCAGCCGCCAGTGCACGAGGTCGCGGCTGTGCCACAGCGGTACGCCGGGCACGTACTCGAAGCTGGACGTCGCCACGTAATAGTCGTCGCGCACGCGGCAGATGCTCGGGTCCGGGCTGAAGCCGGGTATCACAGGATTGTCGAAGAGCACCATGTTCGTCCTTGTTCGTCCGTCGATGGGGGCGCGGTCGCGCAGTCGGACGGGCGCGGGCAAAGGGGCAGGCCGTCCGGCGTACGGGCCCCAGCGCCAGGATCGTTGAAGCGCTTCGAAGATGGCACTCGAGTAGCGGGCTGTCAACAGCCTTGCGATACGACTCATCCCTGGTCGGGGTCGCGCATGCGCGCGTTGCATCGGAGCCACTGGCCACCGTTTTCAGGTAATTCGATCGAAGCGCTTCGACGAACCGGACGGTCATCCGTGAGGGTCGCCGGAGCGGCTCTGCGACGGGCTCATGCGCCGTTGTTTCCTCGTCCGCCTGCGCAGGACGTCGGCGTGGCTCATGACAGGGCGCGTTGCTCGACCACGGACCGGAGCGGGTTTCTGACGGCGTGGCAGTCCGGTCGCCCGGATGCTTCATCCAAGGCGCAGTGTGGCCCAATGCGCGGCCGAGTTCGACGACGCCGCCATTGAGCGGGGGAGCAGCCCTACGATGTGGGCGTGGACGGGGATGAGGCCGCCGTGAGGGGGATGTTCGGGCCGAAGAGGCAGTCGAGCTCGGCGGGGCATCCCCCTGCAGGGGGACACCGACGCGGCTGATGACTCCGCCGGGAAGAGTGGACCCAAGGGGAACTCGTAGGCGGGGCATGTGCCCGACGTCTTCCAGTACGGTGCGGGCGCCGGGTCCGCCGGTCAGGTCGCGGACCCTGGCGATACCTTCTTGGCCGCGTTGCCTTCGGTAATGACGTCGGCGGCGCCGAAGAAGCGTCCGAGGCCGGTGCGGTCCTGGTGACCGCTACGGACGACAGCGCCGACTACGTAGGTTCCGGCCACCTCGCGACCATGGCGGTGCAGAGCGGGGAAGACGTATCTCAGTCCGCTAGTGCCGCGCGCAGGGACAGCCCGTGGTGGCGGCGCAGCCAGTACACCTCCCAGACGGCCGGCGACCGGTGCGCCCATCGTCGAGCACGCCACGTCCACATGGGCCGAAGCCGGACGGGACTCGTCCAGCCGCTGGAGGATCACATGGACGGGCACATGCGGGGGCGGGTGCAGGGCATGGAACTTCGCGTGCTCCCCCGGGGCATGAGTCCCAGCCGGTCAACGTCGTCCAGTACGCCTCCTCGGCGTCGAACGCGGACGGGGACACATCGAGGCAGAGCTGGTCCAGTCGACTGGCCACACCCCCGGGAGCCGTGAACACCGGCGGCCGGATGCGCTGCCCCGCGCCAGGGCACGACGCTGAACGGCAGGCCGCCGGGGGAGCGCAGCACGGTCAGTTCCGGCTTCCGCGCCTCGGCCACGGCACCCAGGTCGCAGGCCCGCGCCGTGAATTGCCGTCCTCCACGGCCAGATCGGGATGCGCGCCGCCCGGCACGCCGACGGCCTGCGTCACCAAGCAGGCGTCGGCCCCGTCCGGGAGCAGGGTGGTGAACTCGCCGCGGTCGCCCCATGGTGCCGAGACGTGGGTTCCGGTGACCGTCACCCAGAAGGCGTCCGCGCGCCCGGCGGCGGGGCGGGCGATGAAGGCGTACGTCCAGTGGATCACGTCTCTCCCCTCCGGGCCCTGGGCGTCGGCCGACGGCTTCCATGGTGTCAGGGGAAGCGCCGGCGGTGTCCGTTCACCACTCGTTCACCGCGGACCTCGGCCGTGGCATTCCCTCGCACGCCGCGGGCACCTACGCTCGGCCCGAATCGATCAACGCTGTCCGTTCCGTCAAGGCAGCATTGACAACGTTGTCCCCGATCTGTCGGAGGTACCCGAGACATGCCGTCCAGACCGTCCCGCGCGGCCCGGCGCCTCGCGGCGCGAGCCGCCGCGATCGTGCTCACCGGCGCGCTCGCCGGCGCCGTCATGCCGCCGGCCGCCCAGGCCGACGCGCTCGTCGCACGGCCCACCGCGTACGTCGACCCGCTGATCGGCACCGCGAACGGAGGCAACACCTTCCCCGGCGCCACCCTCCCGTACGGCATGATCGCCTGGTCGCCGACCAGCACCACGGGCGACCAGACCAGTACCGGAGCGGCCAACGGCTACGAGTACGGGGTGACCCGGATGCGGGGGCTGAGCCTCACGCACGTCAACGGCGCCGGGTGCAACCCGGGCGCCGCCGGTGATGTGCCGATCATGCCGTTCGTCGGTGACGTCACCTCCTCGCCGTCCGCCGACACCAAGGACGCCGTCTACGCGTCGAACTTCTCGCACGCCAACGAGCGTGCTGTACCCGGCCGTTACAGCGTCGGCCTGGATTCCGGCGCCACCGCCGATCTGGCGGTCAGCGAGCGCGCGGGCGTCGCCGACTTCGGCTTCCCCGCGGGCAGGCCCGCCAACCTGCTCTTCCGGGTGTCCAACTCCCTCAACGGCAGCGAGGACGCCGAGATCGAGATCGACACCGCGCACCGCAAGGTGACGGGCTCGGTGCTCACCGGCGCGTTCTGCGGCCGACGGGCCAACGGCGGTACCAACAACCGCAAGAGCTACTACCGGCTCTACTTCAGCGCCTCCTTCGACCGTGACTTCGCCTCGACCGGCACCTGGCGCGACGGCACCCTCGCGCCTGGTGCGACCACCGGGAGCGGCGGCGAGGGTTACGCCACCGGCGCCGCCCGGGCCGGAAAGGGGTCCGGCGGCTGGGTCGGCTTCGACACCGCCACCGACGCCGACGTCCGCATGCGCATCGGCATCTCCTACGTGAGCCAGGCAGGGGCCGAGGCCAACCTCCGCCAGGAGATCGAGCCCCGGGCGAGTGTGGACGACGTCGCCCGGGCCGGGTCCCGCGCGTGGGACCGCGAGCTCGGCTCCGTACGTGTCGGCGGCGGCAGCGAGGATCAGCGCACCACCTTCTACACCGCGCTGTACCACTCGCTGATGCAGCCGAATCTGATCAGCGACACCGATGGCCGCTATCCGGGTATGGACGGCACCCCGCACCGCGTGAGGCGCGGTCAGGGAGCCCAGTACAGCAACTTCTCCGGCTGGGACCAGTACCGCGCCCAGATCCAGCTCCTCGCGCTGCTCAAACCGCGGATAGCGGGAGACTTCGCGCAGTCGCTGTACAACTTCGCCCGGCAGAACGGCGGCGTCTGGGACCGGTGGGTGCACGTCAACGGTGCCACACACGTGATGACGGGCGACCCCTCGGCGGCCACCCTCGCCACGTTCTACGCGATGGGCGTACGCAATTTCGACTACGAGGGCGCCTTCGAGTCCTTGGCGCGCCAGGCCACCGTGCCCCACCCGGACGGACTGAACGACGCCGGATGCCCCGGACAGTGCACGGGGCAGCGGCCCAACCTGGCGCAGTACCTGGAGTCCCACTACGCGGCCCAGGACGTCTGCCACTGCTGGGGCGGTGCGGCCGAGACCCTGGAGGACGCGGTCGCCGACGACGCCCTCGGCCGCTGGGCCCGGCTGCTCGGGCGGGACGAGGAGGCCGACGCGTTCGAGGAGCGTGGCCGTTGGTGGCGCAACGTGTTCAACCCGGAGGCGAGCGACGGGGCGGGAACGACCGGCTACATCCAGGCCCGCAACCTCGACGGCTCCTGGCTGACCCCGTTCGGGCCGGGTAGCGACCGGGGCTTCGCCCAGGGCACCAGTGCCACGTACACCTGGATGGTTCCGCAGGACGTGCAGGGGCTCGCCGACGCGATGGGAGGCCGTGACGTGGCGGCGAAGCGGCTCGACGCCTTCTTCCACAAGGCCGACGGGTCCTGGTCCGTGAAGGGCGGCGACGCGCTGCGCTACGACCCGACCAACGAGCCCGGCATCCACGCCCCGTGGCTGTACAACGCTCTGGGGAAGCCCTGGAAGACCCAGGAGACCGTGCGCGAGATCGTGAACACCGTCTACGGCACGGGCCCGCGCGGGCTCCCTGGCAACGACGATCTGGGCACGATGTCCTCCTGGTACGTCTTCTCGGCGCTGGGACTGTATCCGCGGACGCCGGGCAGCGCCACCATGCTGCTGGGCGCACCCCTGTTCCCGCGCGCGGTGCTCGACCGGCCGCGCGGGGGCGACATCACCATCAGTGCCACGGACGCCGGACCGACACGTCCGTACATCGACGCGGTGCGCGTCGACGGGCGGGCCCACGACCGGTCGTGGACGGATGACCGGCTGATCACGCGGGGCGGGTCCCTGACCTACCGGCTCGCCGAGCAGCCGAACACCGACTGGGCCACCGGACCTGCGGGTCTGCCGCAGTAGGACGCTGCCAGAAGGAGTCCCGGACCCCGGTGAGCGGTACGTGAACGCTCGCCGGGGCCCGGATGCCGCGCGCCCGCCGGATCGGAAGGCCGGAAGCGACCCGACCTTCGCCTCCCTGGACGACGCCCACGGCCTGACGATCCAGGCGTCGTTCCTCGCCGTGGTCGCGCTCGGCATGACCATGGTCGTTCATCACCGGCGGAATCGCCCTGTCCGTCGGATCGGTCTTCGCCCTGGGCGGGGTCCTCGTCGCCTGGGCGTCGCAGTACGGGTTCCTCGCCGCCCCATCCACCTGGAGACCGAGGACCTCATGGCGCGCACCGAGACCGCGCCGCTGGTCCTGCTCGGCGAGCGCGAGTACGAGGCCCCGTGCGACCACATCGCCATCGACAACGTGGCCGCCGCCCGCGTCGCCGTCCGCCACCTCGTCGCCCTCGGCCACCGCGGGATCGCCTTCCTCAGATCGCGCACCGGCCGCGAACGCCGGGCCACGCACCTGCGGCTGCGCGGCTGGCGCGAGGAACTCACCGCCTCGGGGATCACCTCGGACGAGGAAACCATCGCCCGCCTGGCCGCCGACAGCCAGGTCGAACGTCTTTCCGTTAAACCGGCGACCGAACCACGCAGGCCACGTCCCGGCTACCGCCTGGTCATCCGGGGAGGTACCCAGCCCCGTACCGCGCCCCGGCGACAGCGCACGCAGCCGCACCGAACTGCGCTTCCCTCACCTGGGAGCCTGATCGACACCGCGCCGGGCGGAAAAGGGGCGCGGAGTAGGCCAAGGCGCGGGCGCCTCAGGTCCGGACGCCGACCCGGTGGCTACTCTGCCCGCGGGCGATCTCATGCGTCAGGGAACGGGCCGGGCATGCGGAGGAACCGGTGATCGCCAGGTCTGACGGCTTCGGCCGGTCCAGCGGCTTGGAGGACAACGTCCAAGGCCCGCTGCGGATCAGCGGTGTACATGCCGCTTGCCCAGGCGGCGTTGGCTTCGATCACCGACCAGCGCCCGTCAGCCATGCCCACATCCACCACGATGGCGGAGGGCAACGTGTCGCGGCACTCGGCGAGCAGCTCCGCCCCGAAGGCGGCCGCGTCCTTGCCCAGCGGCCCAAGACACAGCCGCCCGTGCTGCGCGTACTGACTACCGGTGTGCACCGTGCCGTTGAGCAGGTACAGCCGGTACTCGGTGGCGAACTCCACCACGTCGCTGATGAGCACCGGTGTGTGCGGATCCACCGAGTCCGGGCCCGGCAGCCGTGACCCGTCGGTGTAGATCAGCGCGGGTATCTGCTTGTCGTTAGGAGACTTGATGAACGCGGGCCGACGCAGGCGGTAGGCCTCGCGGATCGGAGCGACGGTGATCTCGCGCCCGGTGTACTGGCGGGGCAGACGGGCCAGCCAATCCTCGGGGGCCTGCAGGAGGGCGATGTTCAGAGCAGGCGCCACGATGTCCGCGAAGCCGGGCCCGGAGTGGAGATGCTCGGCGTGCAGATCGGCCGGCACGGCCGACGTAGGCAGTTGCACTGTCGGCAGGCCGCGACGCCGAGCGGCATCACGCAGCGCCTGCGCGGAGGCGGTGAGACGGGGTGGCAGAAGGAGAGTCACGGCACCGAGCATCGCTCACGACCAGCAGTCGGCACACCCGATATTGCACTCGGTCGCGTCCCTCGGGGGCAGTGGTGACACGCCCTCCCGTCGCATCGGCGTGCACTGTACGACGTCACCGTGCACTGTACGACGTCACCGTGCACCAACAGGCCTGATGCCCGAAGCACCTACTCGCCTGCCTGGACACTGACCCCGACTCCTTGCCGGAGCGGCCCTGCCGGGGGAGCATCACTACGAGGTGCTCCACCGGATCGGTCCACTCGCGCCTCTGACGCCCTGAGCGCCTGGCAGAAGTGCCGCGCGCGTACTGCTCACTCCGTTCCCCGGAACGTATTGCGGTACGTGCGCGGCGATACGCCCAGTACGTCCCGGAAGTGCTGACGCATCGCAGTGCCCGTGCCGAATCCCGCCCGTGCGGCGATCCGGTCCACAGGCTCGTCGGTCCGCTCCAACAACTGCCGTGCGAGCTGGAGCCGCTGGGCAGTCAGCCAGCGCATCGGAGTTGTCCCGGTCTCACAGAGGAATCGCCGACTCAGCGTCCGCACACTCATCGACGTCGCACGGGCCAGGTCCTCCAGAGCCAGCGAATCCCCCAGGTGACCGAGGGCGTAGTCGCGGGCGGCTGCCGTCGAGCTGCCTCCCGGCTCGGGCACCGGCTGCTCGATGTACTGAGCCTGCCCACCCTCCCTGTGCGGCGCTACCACGGTGCGCCGGGCGACCGTGTTCGCCACGTCGGCGCCGTGGTCGCTCCGGATCATGTGCAGGCACAGGTCGATGCCGGCGGCGACCCCCGCCGAGGTCAGCACACCCCGGTCGTCCGTGTACAGAACGTCCGGGTCGACAGCGACCTCCGGGTACAGCGCCTGGAACTCGTCGCACGACTTCCAGTGCGTCGTCGCCCGCCGCCCTGCCAGCAGCCCGGCCGCCGCCAGTACGAACGACCCGGTACAGATCGAGGCGACCCGGGCCCCGGCCGGGATGCGCTCCAGCGCTCGACGTACCGGCTCCGCCAGCCGCCCCCGTTCCTGCGGTCCGTAGTCCTCCTCCGCGGCCGGAACGAGAACCGTGTCGGCGTTCTCCAACGCCTCCGGGCCGTGAGGCACTTTCACCGTGAAGTCCGCGTCCGTCGCCAATTCGCCGGGTTCCGGGGCACAGGTCACCACCGAGTACAACGGCCGAGCGTCGTAGTCCATCGCCGTTCCGAACAGTCGGTGGACGATGCCCAGCTCCATCGGCAGCAGCCCCGGACGGACCAGCGTCACCACCCGGTGCACCACCGGCTCCTCATTCACCTCACCCATGGCCAGATTGTTGCACTACGGAGGACAAGATCGGACGCCACCGAAGCCCGCAGCAGCACGCTGACGCGGAGCGAACCGCACAGGTATACGGACGCCGGTATTTGGGGCACCGAGCCTGGTGGGTCGCCGCAGTCGCGGCTTTCGCCCTCGTGGTCGCCGGATCCTTCTCCACGATGCCCGGCATCCTCCTGGGCCCCCTCCAGCAGGAGTTTCACTGGTCGCGCGGCACCATTGGCCTTGCCTCCTCGGTGAACATGGTCCTGTACGGGATCACCGCACCATTCGCCGCCGCACTCATGGACCGGTTCGGCATCCGCCGTGTGGTCGTCGCAGCTCTCAGTACGGTCGCGGCCGGCTCCCTGCTCACCACGCAGATGAGCTCCTCGTGGCAGTTCACCCTCTTCTGGGGCTTCCTCGTCGGAGTCGGCACCGGCTCCATGGGTATGGCCTTCGGCGCCACCGTCACCAACCGCTGGTTTCCTCGGGCAGTGTCTTCGGCCAGATGGTCTTCCTGCCCGCACTGTCCTGGACCATCGACCACTACGACTGGCGCCCCGCCCCCATCACTCTCGCGCTAGCCGCGCTCGCCGTTGCCCCGATCGTCTGGCTGATCCTGCGCGACCATCTTGCCGATGTCAGCCAACGCCCTTACGGCAGTCCAGAGTTCGTACCCAAGCCGCCACCCGCCACAGGTGTCGCCCGGCGCACCATCACCGTGCTCCGCAACTCCATGCGTACCGCTCCCTTCTGGCTACTCGCCAGCACCTTCGCGATCTGCGGCGCCACCACCAACGGCATCATGTGGACCCACTTCACGCCGGCTGCTCATGACCACGGTATGGCTGTCACGACCGCGTCGACCCTCCTCGCACTCATCGGCATCTTCAACGTCGCCGGCACCATCGCCTCCGGCTGGCTCACCGACCGCATGGACGCCCGCCGGCTGCTCGCCGTCTACTTCGCCCTGCGCGCGGTCCTGCTGGTGCTCCTTCCGCTGATGATGGCGGCCACGGTCAGCCCGGCCATGATGATCTTTGTCGTCGCCTTCGGCCTCCTCGACCTCGCTACAGTCCCACCGGTCATCGCCCTGTGCCGCGAGTTCTACGGCGAGGACAGCGCCATTGTCTTCGGCTGGGTCAACGCCTCTCACCAAATCGGCGCAGCCCTGGCCGCCTTCCTCGGTGGCGTCACCCGCGACACATTCGGCAGCTACGACCTGGTCTGGGTTCTGCTCGGTGCCGCCTGCGCCGCAGCCGCGCTGCTTTCTCTGGTCATCCGTCGCACTTCCACCGCAGACGACACGCCCTTGATGTCATCCAACCGAGAGACGGCGTCTTCGGCGCGGTCCGCAGAGTAGGGCCGACGCTGCGTGCGGCGGTCCTCTCGAACGCGTAACGCCGCCTCGCCGTACGCCAGTGTTGCTACGGTTACCGCTTACTCGACTCGGCCGACTCGGACCATCTGATCTACCGGCCGGGCGTGGAGATGTACGTTCGCCTGCCCCGTCACGCCGGAGCCATCGAGCAGGCCGAGAAGGGCTGCGGTGCAACTCGCGCCTACACCTCCCACGCTGCGGTCAACCCGCGGGTCGCCGCGCAGACCACTGGGAAGATCACCGAGGTTCTGATCGGCTGAGCGGCCGATCCAAGGGACACGATGCGATCTGCAACTTGGGATCTACGCGTCCAGGCATGGGAGTGCAGTTGATCCTCCGTAAGGCAAAGCGCGCCGCGCGGACCCTGTCCAGGTGGGTGAAGCGCGTTGGGGTCGGCTGCCGCAGCTCCGGCCTGCCTCATGCGGGCTGATCATGCGTGCGGACTTGCCGGGACGGCTGATCAGGCTGCGAGTGCCGCCGGCTCGCCCAGGTGCAGGGCGGCAGTGCGCCAGGCTTCGGTGACAGCGCGATGGGCGACCGCGCTCGCCGCGTCGATCTCGGTGGGCAGCATCAGCGGAGCGCCGATGTGGACGTGCAGACGGGGGCGTCGGAGGGGCGCCGTGAGGAGCCCCGCCAGCTGCTTGGTGTGGCTGCCCGAGGTGATCCTGCGGGCACCGGCCTGACCGATCGGAATGAGGGGGGCGCCAGAAGCGGAGGCGAGACGGGCGGGGCCGCTTCGGAACGCTTCGGGGGCTGCTTCGGCGGCGTCCGTGCGGCTCGGGAGGCGCCCCTCGCCGTAGATGAGAACGTGGCGGCCCGCGCGGAGCGCAGCCACCGCCCCGTCCAGGGCGTCGGCGGCGCGGGCTGTGCGGCGGTGGACGGGCACGTGCCCGTCACGGTCCAGGAGGTAGCGCAGGACGGGGATGCGCCACAGGCCGGCGGTGGCAAGGATGACAGGTTCGATGCCGACGCGACGGAGCGCCGCCAGCACGATGCCGGGGTCGGCCAGGGACGTGTGGTTGGCGACGAGGATGCCAGGGCCCTGGAAGTCGGGGAACTCGGCCGACGTCGTCATGCTGCCGAGGGCGGGGACGACGGTGGCGGCGATACGGCTGAGCACGGTGCTCCTCGGGGCTCGGGCGGCGAGATGATCCATCGTCGCTCCGCGCCACTCCCGGGGCCTGAGTTCTCGTACTCATCCCTTCTGAGCCGCCGCGCAGGCCACCGGCGGCCTCCATGGACTCCGCCACCGGATAACTCACCGCGTGGCGCACAGCCGCGCCTGGGTCAAGGGCTCAGTCTCCAGCCAGCAGACTGGTTCCAGACCGCAGATGGTGAGGAACCCCGGCGCCCGGACTGCTCACTGGCTCGCACCGGAGTACATCCCCGGCCGCCCCGTGCGCCGCCGGTGCATAGGAGCATGAGAACGAGCTAGAAATGAGGTCTTCCTGCTGACGCACGCGGCCGACCCGCTACCCCTCCCTGCGGCTGGTGGAACGAAGCAGAGAGGCAGCGCCGTGCTCGGCGAGGCATCGCCTGGCTGCCGTTCATGCGGTCGAGGCGCTGCGGTAGTTGCCCTTCCAACTCCTGCGCCGGTGCCGCCCGTGAAAGGAACGCCGAACAGGCAGCCAGGACCGCACGACCGCCTTGCCTCTCACGCCAAGTCTGACAGGTCATCCGTCTGCGTTCAGCAGGATCCTGCCGAGCTGAAAGTCCGGGCGACGGATCGCCACAGGGGGTGGTTCCCGGCTGAACCACCACAAGGTCGACACCCCTCGACGAGTTGAGACGCCCGTCGAGGAGCTCGTCCACGCCTGGAGCGGTCGCCGGTCAAGGAGAGCCCGGCTCCCGGATGGTCCCCTCCTGCTTGTGATCGACAAGAGCCGAGACCAGTGGGAGCTCACCTTCGACCCGCTGCCCCTCTGCGAGCCGTCCCCACGGGCAGGGCGGCAATGGCGGGGAGAGCGTCCCTACTGAACGTGAGGGGACCGTCTCACCGCCCCCGGAGGGCGTCAGGGATCCGGATTCGACCAGGTGGTCGAGAGGCTCAGGCGTCAGCGGGGTCGCTGCCCGCGCATGCCTGCTCCTCGCGGAGCGCGAACTCGCTCACGCCGGCCGCGAGTCACCCCGTCGGCTCGTCCGGGGTGGGGTGCTCCGGGTGGACGCCCGCGTTGCGGGCGCCGTTGCGCCCCGAGCCTGCCTCGTCCGGGTCGGGCTTGTCGGCGTCAGGCTCGGCGTCGGGTCGCGCTTCGAGGCGTTCTGCGCTCGGCGGGAGGATCACGTCAAGGGCGTCCTCGCCGTCTTGGACCTGCTGGTCGGGCATGTCGGCGGGCACCGGAGGCGGGCTGCCCTTCGCCCCGGTGTAGGCGGTTCCCTCGGGCCTGCGGTCAGTCATGTCGTTACTCCCGTCGATGTGCTGATGCGGGGTGGGGCTGTTGTCGCACCTCGCGTACCCGATGCGCCCCGGACCACGCAGGCCCATCCCGCTGCCCTGTCCGCAGGCGCAGCAGGGGGCGACGCGGTATGTAGGGGGTGTGGAGGTTTGTTCCGTGCTGCTCGCAACTCGAGGCGTCGCCGGCGAAGCAGCGTGGGTCGGGCTCGGAGGGTGGGCAACCTGCGCTTCGGGGTGGGCAACCTGCACCAAGATTCAGCGACTGAGTGACGTCTGGTCCCTCTGTGCAGGGACAGCTGCCACCACAGCCTTGGCGCCGGGCCCGGAGCTGACGTGCCGTGGACGGCGGTGCAGCGGGTCGGGGGGCTGACGCCCCGGACACCGGGTTGCCGCACGTGGCCGACGTGGACGTGGCCGCGAAGCCCAGCGGGGAGCGCATCACCCACTGCCTGTGCCGGCTGTGCGACGGGGAGCCGACTGCCCTTGGGGAGCGCTGAAGGTGCTCCAGTTGTAGCCAGGCACCCGCCGGGGAACCCGGCGGGTGCCTGGATGCGCCCGGGGGCATGGACGTGGGCAACGCGGGCAGGGGCGCTGGCAGGGGAAAAGCTCCCCGGGTACAGCCGGGGCACCGCCCGGCCGACGAAGAGGAAGGACGCTCCGTGTCGAAGGTCGAAGAGTCCGTCGAGGTCGACGTCCCCGTGCGCACGGCCTACAACCAGTGGACGCAGTTCGAGACGTTCCCCCACTTCATGGATGGTGTGGAGCGAATCGAGCAGCGCACCGACACCATGACGCATTGGGTCGCGAAGATCGGAGGCGCGACCAAGGAGTTCGAGGCGGAGATCACCGAACAGATCCCGGACGAGCGGGTCGCGTGGACGACGCTGGGCGGCGAGGTCAAGCAGGCCGGTGTTGTCACCTTCCACCGTCTGGACGACGCCAAGACCAAGGTGATGCTCCAGCTCGACTACGACCCGGACGGCTTCGCCGAGACGGTCGGGGACAAGCTCGGCTTCGTCAAGCGGCAGATCACCGGCGACCTGAAGCGGTTCAAGGAGTACATGGAGGACCGCGGGCGCGAGACCGGATCCTGGCGCGGCGAGGTCTGAGTCCGGATCCCGGCCTCGTCCGGGTGAACCCCGGTCTGCCGGGCACCCCCTCGTAGGGCCCGGGTCTGGGGCGACGCGAGAGTGGGTGATCCCCGGTCGGCTGACGGGGCCCGGGGCCCGCGGCGTGATGCCGAGCCTGGGCCCCGTCACCCGAACCGCCATACGTCCCGGCGGCGCGGCGGCTGTCCGGCCACCGCCGGGAGGCCGCGCGGAGGCGGAGAGCGACCAGATGCGGGGCGGTCCCAACTCTCCTTGCCTGGGCTGGTCACGACCTGGAGGGCCAGCTGTTGACGGCCCGCTCAGGTTGCCGGCTCGGCCGTTTCAGGAGGCGGAGCTTCGGCGGCGGGCGCGAGGTAAAGGAGCCATTCATCGCCTCGGGTCTCGACGACCAGGTCTGCTGCGCGCAGAGCTGCGGCCATGGCCAGGCCGAGGTGTGCCGTAGCCCGGGCAGGTCGCGGGACGCCGGCCGTTGGCCCCGGCGAGGGTCGCGCCGCCGGGCGGCCTGGATGGTTTCTTCCGGCAGTCGGCCGACCATGCCCCCGCGGGCGTGTCGGATCAGGTGCACGCCCTAGGCGCCGATGGTGATCTCCCTAAGCCGGCCCTGGACAGCACTCCGCGGACACGGCCCAGCAGTCCTTTACGTGATCGTTCATGGGCCGCCTCCAGGACGACGGCACCCGCTCATGGGTGCGTCTCGCAGCGCAGCGCACCATTCCTCCGTGCGCTACGGGGCCGCTGGCAACTCCTGAAGCCAGCACCCTGCCACGACGTCGCCCGCCATCAGCACCCCTCCAGTTTCGCAGTCCGGCCTGCCCGGGAACCTACTCTCCACCTCTGACAACGATGACCCCCAACCTGCTCGAGGCCGGCCTCGAACCCCGGCCGATCCATATGCCGCAGCCGACGCTCTGCTCGAAGCCGAAGACCGCATGAAGAAGACCGCAGCCGCCCGTCAGTAGGCCGATCACCGTGTCACCACCCTGGCCTCCCGTCTCGAAGAGATCGCCGACGCAGCCAACATCCGACTGCAGGCCATGACCTCGGAGCGCTACCTCCTCCAGCACAGCGCCGAGACAGGAACACAGGCCGCGGACACCTCGAGTTCGGCCTGGCACACCCTGCCCTGGACCTCCGGTGTCGAAGCACACGACAACCGGATCAAGAGGCTCGAGCGCCAGATGTTCGGACGTGCCGGCTTCGCGCTGCTCCGCCAGCGAGTCCTCCTCGCCGCGACCGATGTCAGTGCGGAGCTCCGTCGCGAGACGACGTGAAGGACCGGTTCACCCTCGATCGATGCAGCACGCCCCCGGCGCCCGGCTCGCCTTTGGGCAGGCAGCGGAACCCGGCTTTCGCCCCCCCCGAGCCACGGACCGCCCCGTCCCTGGGCCCCGGCCGGGGGAGACCGGTGATTTACGTGATTCCCCCTCGCACGGTTCCCGGTCTAATCGCCAGGGACCAGCCGGGAGAAGCCCTCCGGCCATTCGGGCCGAGCGACGCTCGCGTCATCCGGAACGGGCACCTCTCGCGCACGTGCCACGACGAAGCGCCGGAGCAGACGACCGGCGCAGCCTGGAAAGGACATCACATGTCTCGCCTCAGCCGGCGCCTGCGAGCAGCCAGCGCAGTGGCCGTCAGTACGATGGCTGTAGTCGCCATCGGCGCCTCCACGACCCCAGCTTCGGCCGCCGCCTCCGTGTACAGCGAGGACTTCTCCAACGGACTCGGAACCTTCGCCGCCTCCGGTTCCGTCAGCACCGGCACGTACGGCGCCCGGTTGAGCGGGTCGCTGGGCTCCGATCCGACCCTGACGTCCGCATTTGTCAACCTCGCCGGATACAGCGACGTGAGGGTGTCGTACACCCGCGCCGCGTCCGGCCTGGACCTCGGTGAGTCCTTCAAGGCTGCCTACTCGGTGGACGGCGGCGCCTTCACCGCGATGGAGTCGGCGCGCACCGCCACGGGCAGCGCGTCCTTCCGCCTTCCGGCCTCCGTCGCGAACCGCACCCTGCGTCTGCGGTTCTCCCTGGACGCCAACAGCGCCCTGGAGACCCTGACGGTTGACGACGTGCTCGTCGAGGCCGAAGGCGGAGGGGGCCCGACCGACCCCCCTCCCGGTTCCCTGCCTCCCGTGGCGGACGTGACGGCGCGGGGGCCGTACGCGGTGACCATCGACAGCACCGCGGGCCCCGGTGACGACGGGTGGCTCGTGTACCCGACGAACGCCGGCCAGAACGGTGTGAACCACCCGATTCTCGTCTGGGGCCCGGGAGCGGGGTCGGACCCCGCGGACTACGAGGACATGCTGCGGCAGTGGGCGTCGCACGGCTTCGTCGTGTACAGCGAGGTCTCCTCCAGCAGCGGCGACTACATGGTCGATGCCCTCGACTGGCTGGAGGACCAGAACGCCGCATCGAGCAGCCCGCTGTACCAGGACCTCGACACCTCCGAGGTGGCCTTCGGGGGCCACTCGCGCGGGTCGATCGGTACGTTTGACGTAGCCGGCGAGCCGCGGCTCGAGACCACGATCCACGTGGCCGGCGGCTCCTTCGACGGCAACGGCCCGGCGGGTCTGCGCAACCCGGCTCTCTATGTCGGCGGTGACGAGGACTTCGCCACCGCGAACATGGAGCGCGACTACGCCAACACCGGTGTACCGGTGTGGTTCAACGTCCTCGACGACACCGACCACATCCTGGCCACCCGCAACGGCCAGCACATCATCACCGCCTGGCTGCGCTGGCACCTCGCCGACGAGGAGTTGCGGCGCACGCAGGACTTCCTGAGCATCGCTTGCACGTTCTGTGACCTCGGCGACGTCCAGTACAAGAACTGGTGACCCCGAGGTGAGTGGTCGCTGCCGCTCCGCGGCTCAGTAACGGCGGCGAAGCGGTAGCGACCCGGTGGGGCGGCGGGTGTGCCCCGGTAGACCTCACGGCGCAACCCGCTCGACCCGGCCACCCGTCCGAGAGAAGCCCAGACGTCGAAGAAGCGATCGACATCACTCTTCCAGCAACTACTGCGCACCAAAGACAAGTTCCTGATCACCGAGGACCCGGCCGGCTACACCTGTATCCGCATGCGCAACAAGGTCACCGACCATGGGCGCGCCCGATCACGTCGAGAGCTTCGCCCGGCCCCTGCCCGTCCCGGCTTCACCGACCACATCCGCGCCCTCACTAACGAGCTCGTGCATGGTTAGCGGTGGCGCGTCGGGCCCTTGATCGTTGATCATGGAGTGTGTGGTGGGGAACCGGGCACGTGCAGCGATCATCGGAAGCCAGCGGATCACAGGTCTGACCGCCGACGTGATTGCTGAACTCGTCGCCGAGGTTGGCCCGTTGTGGCATGAGCGACAGCAGGCCGTCCTGACCGCGCGGCCCCGGCGGCGAGCTGTGGGGGCCGGAGCAAAGTACAAGCTGGTCTTCGTCGACCGCCTGTTGGCGACTC